>CAJUJA010000032.1:766-9471 GCA_910586635.1 uncultured Bacilli bacterium
AACAAAAAGATAGGATTTTTTAATGAATCTAACTAAACTAAATTTTTTGGTATAGAAATAAAATTTATATTAGAATTCAATAAAGTCTATCTTTGTTTTTTCCCTAATTTTTTAACTTTTCTCTTAGGTAGAAATCGACTATCATTAGTTTTCAAATCATAAATATAAACATCACTTAATGCTGGATTATTTCTGAATGCGTGACTTTCTTTTGATTTTACTTGATCGTACTCTTCCTTTGATAACTGAATCTGTTTGATATCATTATGCTGAAATGCCCTATATTCTATTTTAACATTTGGAGGCAGAATAACGGTTTCCAATCCACAATGAAAAAAGGCTGATTCTCCTATATATTTCAAGGATGATGGTAAAGTAATACTTTTAAGCTTTTTACAGTACATAAAGCTTTCTGGCTCAATGTGATATACCGTAGTAGGAAAAGATATTTCTTTTATGTTTGTACCTGCGAATGCATAGTATTTCATACGTTGGAGTCCCTCATTCAGCAATATCTTTTCTACACCAGAGTTAGCAAAGGCATTTTCCTCTATAGTCACTACACTATTTGGAATTTCAATTTTCCCTAAATTTTTAGTATTACAAAATGCAAATGCAGGAATATATCTAATTTTTTTAGAAAGGCTTACCTTTTTAATAGTACTACATTTAAAAACTTCTCTCCCCAATGCCGTTACACTATTTGGAATTTTTAACTCAGCCATATCTGTTCCTTCGAATGCGTTCATTTTTATACACTCTAACTGTCTTGGAAGCTCTATTCCATGAGTAAAGGTTGCCTCTTGAAAGCAAGCTTTTGGTATTTCCTTTATCGATTTGGGTATCTCTACCTTATTTACAAACACCGTAGAAGCAAAAGCCTTTTCACCTATTTCATTTAGATTATCAGATAATCTTATTTTCTGGATATGGAGTTCAGAAAAGGCTTGATCCCCTATCTTCGTTACAGTATCCGCCATTTTTATTTGTAAGTTTTTCACTTTTCCATACCTTAAAAGGTCCAAGGCATCTGTTCCTATTTCTGTAATGCCTTCTGGAATTTTTAATTTGTTCCCATCCTTTAGGTCCTTCTTATCAACACTTATTAATTTTTTCTTTATTATCTTTCCATTCTTTTCTGTAATCTCTACAACCATAATACTCTCCTTTTTGTTTGGATATTCTATCACAACACCTTTATTCTGTCAATCTACTTGCTAACTCATTAATCTTTCTAAATCTATGATTTAAACCAGATTTGGTAATTCGATTTCCTGTTTCAACGGATATAATCTCACTTAATTCCTTTAAAGAAGCCTCTGGGTATTTTTTCCTATATTCTACTGCTTCTTTTGTCTTATCATCCAATAATTCGATAGCCAATTTTTCTTCCAAAATTTTTACATTATTTAATTGATGAGTTGCTGCTTCAACTACTTTATCAATATTAGCTTGCTCACAATTATTTAGTCTATTGGTATGATTTTTTTTATCATGGTATATTCTAATATTTTCAAAATAAAGAACTGCCTTAATAGCACCAATAATTTTTAAAAAGTCACTGATTTTTTCAGCTTCTTTAATATAAATCATGTATCCTTTATCTCTATTTAGTATTTTAGCATTTAAATCAAACATATTTAATAATTTTTGAATAAAAACCGCTTCACTAGCTTTACTAATCAAAAGTTCCATATGATATCTTGATGTCTTTGGATCATTAATACTTCCTTGGGTTAAAAAGACACCTCTTAAGTAGGCTCTGATTTCCTCATTAGACCCCGTAATATATTCAGGGGGAGTTTCTATATATTGCTGGTTTTCGTCATAAAAACCTAAATCGTTTAATATGAATGAGAGTTTTTGCTCAACACACAACAAATAGAGAACCTTTTTACTAAAGTTAAGATTGTCTTTAATCTTTATTTGGATCGGGATATCATATACTTTTTCAAAACTATAAGCAATCTTATTCTTAATTTCTGGATTTTCTGTTGTTAAAAATAGAATATCATCCTCTATATAACCATTATTTCTTACAAGTGCAGAAAGCATTGCGATTAATTCTGATTTCGTTTCTTCCTGTTGAATAATCTCATTTTTGATTTGTGTAGTATATGACATATTAATCCCTCATTAGATAGGAAAAAATCAAGGAACTCAACTTCATACTATTATGTCTTAAAACATTATCTTCCACGACAATTAAATCGGCTTCAATTAATTCCACTCCTATTTTATTTAATTTTCCATAATCGATTTTAACCGGATCTTTTTGTTCTTCATTTTCATATTTTTCTGCTATTTTTTTATCAATCTTTGTGTTACTTGCAATTACAACATCAATTTTTTTATTTTCTAAATACTGATTGATAAGTTCTACATGGTCTCCTACTGTATATTCATCTGTTTCACCAGGTTGTGTTACTGCATTACATAAATACATAATAGGTGCCTGTGCAATAGTAAGTGCCTCCTTTACTTGATTACAAATAATATTTGGTAATATAGAAGTATATAAACTTCCCATACTAAAGATAATTAAATCGGCCTCTTTTATAGAACTAATCACCTCATCTAATACTTTAGGCTCTTCTTTATAATAAATTCGTTCAAATTTACGATGGGCTTTTGTAATTTGTTCCTCCCCTTCAATAATATTCCCTTTATTATCCATTCCCATTAATACTAAATTTGAGTCTTCAGAAATTGGTAAAACTTTATGCCTTACTTCTAACAATTTAGAAAGGCAAGCAATAGAATCTTTTAATGAACCTGTGATTTCTAACATAGAAGTTAAAATTAAATTTCCCACCGCGTGACCATTTAAATCACTCGATGTTTGAAAACGGTAAGACATCATTTGTTTAATCGTTTCATCAGTTCCGGAAAGATTTGTAATCACTTTTCTAATATCTCCTACTGCGGGAGTATTAAATTCTCGCCTTAATTTTCCTGTTGACATCCCATTATCTGAGACTGTTATAATTGCTGTAATATCAATAGGGAATTCTTTTAATCCTCTTAAAAGGTAGGACATTCCTGTTCCTCCTCCTAGTACTACCACTTTTTTATACATTTTAATCACCTATTATTATTATACAGTATATAACTAAAAAAAACGACAATTATTTGTCTTAGTTAGCGTATATTTTTGATCTGTCATTTATAAAATAATGGTTGCTTTATTTTCTAGGTTCTAACATGATTTTTATATAAATATTCCGTTTTTGATGATTTTTTGATTCTCTTATAATATATAAAAATAATAAACCCTACTATGAATAACAACATAGATACTAATTGTGCTATTTTTATTTTTCCTAGCATTAAGCTATCTGTTCTCATACTTTCTATAATGAATCTTGTAATAGAATACCACATGAAATAAAATCCAGTTAATTGGCCCGTTTTTAAGTAGGGATATTTTCTTATGATTATTAAAATAATAAATCCTAACAAGTTAAAAAAAGATTCATAAAGGAAAGTTGGTTGCCTATATTCTCCTAAAATATACATCCCATCAATAATAAATTTTGGTAAATGCATACTTTGCAAATGTGTAAGTGGGGTTATTGCTCCATATGCTTCTCCGTTAAAAAAATTTCCCCATCTTCCTATTGCCTGTCCTAAAATGACTCCAACTACTACTATATCGAGTATTTTTAATAATTCTAATTTGTTTTTTTTGCAGTAATAAATAACGAAAATTCCACCGAATAGAATTCCACCATGAATAGCTAATCCCCCATTCCAAATTTGGAAGATTTCAAGGGGATATTTTACGTAATAAGATAGATGAAAAAGACAATAATAAATTCTAGCCCCTATCAATCCTATAATTGTTGTATCAAACACTAAATTTGCTATGAAATCTTTTTCTATCCCTCTTTTTTTTGCTTCTGTCATAATGATAGAATAAGCAATGATTACGCCTAAAAATATAAAAATTGAATACCAGTATATTTTAATAAAGCCAAACTCAAATGCTATTCTTTCCATTTCTTTTTAATCCTTTCTGCAACCGGTTTTAAGATTAATTCTTCTGCAATAAAATTAATCATTGAAAGTAACACAGCCACTAATAAAGCGATCCAAAAACTATTCAGCTGAAAAAAAGGTCCCATAATCCAATCTACCAATTTTAATATAAATAAGTTAATAAAGGGATAAAATAAGCCCAAAGTCAGTCCAGTAATTGGAATCGTTAACGTTACTAAAATGGGTTTAATTGTTTTATTAAGCAAGGATATACTAAGAACAATTAGGATGGAATACATATAACTATGTTTAGTATCAATATAAATACTATCAAATATATTAGTTACTAATATAAAAACTATGGTATATCCTATTAAATAAAATAACCATTCTAATAAATATCCTACTTTTAATTTATTAGCATATTTTACCTGCTTCATTCTTATCACCTCTAAAGGATTTTCTTTAAAAATTTCCCTGTATAAGAGTTTTTATTTTGACTTACCTCTTCTGGTGTTCCTGTTGCTACAATGTTTCCTCCACCATCTCCACCTTCAGGTCCTAAATCAATAATATAATCTGCTACTTTTATAACATCTAGATTATGTTCTATTACTATTACCGTATCCCCATTATCTACTATTTTTTGTAAAATTGCAAGCAAACGTTTAATATCATCTGTATGTAATCCTGTTGTTGGTTCATCTAAAACAAACAAGGTTTTTCCAGTTGCTTTTTTTTGTAATTCCTTGGCTAGTTTTACACGTTCTGCCTCTCCTCCTGATAGAGTTGGTGCACTTTGTCCTAATTTGATATATCCTAACCCTACTTCTTCTAAAACTTGTAATTTATTTTTTATTTTTGGAACATTTTCAAAAAATTGTAAAGCTTCTGATACTCTCATATCCAATACTTCTGCAATATTTTTATCCTTATATTTGATATTTAGAGTTTCCCTATTATAACGTGTTCCATGGCAGACTTCACAGTCAACATAAACATCTGGTAGGAAATGCATCTCTATTTTCTTAACTCCATCTCCCCTGCAGGCCTCGCATCTTCCACCTTTTACATTAAAAGAAAATCTATTTTTTTCATATCCATATATTTTGGCCTCTTTTGTTGTCGTAAATAATGTTCTAATATCATCAAATACTCCCGTATAAGTTGCTGGATTACTTCTTGGAGTTCTTCCTATTGGAGATTGTGAGATATCTACTAATTTATCAATATAATCTAATCCATTTATCCTTTTATGTTTTCCTGGTATCACTTTTGAATTATATAATTTCTTACTAGTAGCTTTACATAATATTTCGTTAATTAAACTAGATTTTCCAGAACCTGATACTCCAGTAATACAAGTAAAGGTCCCTATTGGAATTTTCACATCAATCCCCTTTAAGTTATTTTCTTCTGCTTTTAGAATACTAATTGCTTTTTTTCCTATTTTTCTTCTAGTCTTTGGAACTTCTATTTTTAATTTCCCACTTAAATATTTTCCTGTAATACTATTTTCATTTTTCATAACTTCCTTAGGTGTTCCCTGAGCCATAATATATCCACCCTTATCTCCTGCTCCTGGACCGATGTCCACTAACATATCACTTGCTAACATGGTATCTGTATCATGCTCTACTATAATTAAAGTATTTCCTAAATCTCTCATTTCTAAAAGAGAACGAATTAGCATTTCATTATCTCTTTGGTGAAGTCCAATACTTGGTTCATCCAAAACGTATAAAACTCCTGTTAGTTTAGAACCAATTTGGGTAGCTAATCTAATTCTTTGTGCCTCCCCTCCTGATAGAGTGGCTGCACTTCTAGCTAAAGTTAAGTATTCTAATCCAACATTTTTTAAGAAATTTAACCTCGACTTTATCTCCTTTATTACCAAATCTGCTATTTTTGCTTTCTCATCTGATAACTTTAAATGTTCAAAAAAGATTACCAAATCTTTAATACTCATACAACATATTTCATGAATATTTTTATCGTTAATTTTAACCGCTAAAACAGAGTCTTGCAGTCTTGCTCCATGACAAACATCACAAGTATGTTCTATCATATAATGTTCTAACCATTCTCTAATCCAAGTACTACTTGTTTCCATATATCTTCTTTCTAGATTATTAATAATCCCCTCATAGAAATCCTTATTATTCATAATATTTCCACTCTTTGTTTTATAATTAAAATGAATGATGTCAGAGGATCCATATAAAATAATATCTCGTTCTTTCTTACTTAACTTTTTAAAAGGTTTATTCATATCAATCTTATAGTGCTTACAAGTACATTCTAGCTTTTTATAATAAATTCCTTCCTGATCATCACTTAGGGTTTTGATACACCCTGCATTAATGCTTAAATCCTTATCTGGAATTACAAGATTTTCATCAATACTTAGTTTAATTCCTAATCCTTTACATTCTGGGCAAGCTCCAAATGGGGCATTAAAGCTAAATAATCTTGGTTCAATTTCTGATAAGGAAAACTCACAATATGGACATGAAAAATTTTCAGAGAATACGATTTCTTTTTTATTTTCTCCTAAAATTTCTACTACTACTTTTCCTTTTGCTAATTTAGTAGCCGTTTCTACTGCCTCACTGATTCTGGATCTTGAGTCTTCTTTTAAAACAATACGATCAATGACTACATCAATGTCATCTGCCTTATTTTTTTCTAAAGTAATATTCTCTGATAAATCATACATTTCTTTATTGACTCTAACACGAATATATCCATCCTTTCGAAGTTGTTCTAACAATTCCTTATGAGTTCCTTTTTCATGATGAATAACAGGAGCATAAACAATTAGCCTTGTATTTACTGGATATTCTAATATCTTATTTGTAATTTCTTCAACACTCTGAGAAGTAATTGGAATATTGTGTTTTGGACAATATGCAGTCCCGGCCCTTGAGAATAAGAGCCTTAAGTAATCATAAATTTCTGTTACCGTTCCAACAGTAGACCTTGGATTTTTACTAGTAGTTTTTTGATCAATACTAATAGCGGGAGATAAGCCCTCTATACTATCTACATCTGGTTTTTCGGAACCACCTAGAAACTGCCTGGCATAACTAGATAGACTTTCCACATACCTTCGCTGTCCTTCTGCATATATCGTATCAAAGGCCAAACTACTCTTTCCACTTCCTGATAACCCTGTCATTACAATCATTTTATTCTTAGGAATTTCAATATCTATATTTTTTAAATTGTTTTCTCTAGCACCTTTTATTACAATCTTTTTTTCCATTCCTATCACCTGCACATATTATACCTAACAAACAGGCATTTAGCAAGAAAGTTTTAAATCGAAAAAGAATAATCATATAATGATTTGAATACATGAATAAAAGGTAGACACTAAAAAAGGGTTTATTAGAATCTTAGTACAATTTTATATTGAATTGGAGTTTTATAATCTAATGAACATGCTGACCTTTTATTATTACAATAATAAATACCTATATTCCAATCATTAATTATTTCATCTTTAATTCATCTTTTCATAGATTCCATTTTAGAATTATCTGTTGGTGTCCCTGCTCAGCTCATTGAACGAGTAATATTATAATCCTTATGAGCATTTGTAAATGTCAATGAGGAATAGAAAACTGTGCAAAGTCATGGAATAATCAATTCCTTTTACTTTGCTTAAAACTATGTCTAATTCATCATAATATGGTTTTATAGAATTATTTTTTCTTTATATGAGTATGATAATACTTCAATATTAAATGCATCTATATATAAGACCGTATCATATAACTCACCACGATATTGAATACAAGTCATATTAGTAACTATCAATTCCAATTTTCCTTAATAAGATTAGGATATTTTATAGATTCTTTTCCCGCTTTTCTATATTTGTAACTTCTTACGACTGATTTAATACCTAGAAATTTACAGCATTTATGTACGAGGTTATCCGAAACATACCAACCTATATCAACTTGTATTTGTCTATTTATATATCTATATCCCTATAACGGTTTTTTTATGATGTTTTTTTACCATTTATAATATCCACTTCTTCAAATACTCATTTTATTGCATAAAGCTTTAATATCAAATTCATTACTTAGTAACAACTATCTTATATTCTTGTTATTTAAACCATTGAATACTACAGTTTGACTATTTTTTCTATAAAGTATCCTTTTTTTATCGTTCATTCTCAATTCTTGCTTTCTATTCTCGTATTTTAATTTTTCTTATTTTGACCAATATTTATTTTTTCCATCGTCAGGGCTCCCATCAAATCATCTCCTATTAAATTATAATAAAAGAAAAGTAGCTCACATTCTTTTTATGTGTCTACTTTTACGTTATCATTTCAATCATTATATGATTATAACTTTTTTGTATATTGTCCTTTATTCGTATTTAGATTAGTATCAGTGGTTGAATTTTCCATTAACTCTACTATTTCCGTAGCAATTTGTTCTGATACCAAATCCTTGTTTTTTGCCTTTCGTATTACTTCTACCAATCCACTTTCTACTCTTGGCATCGATTTATTTTTCTCTTTTGTTTCATTTGGTGAAGCTGTTGTTCTTGGAATCTCTATAATTTCGGTTTTTGGTTCTCTATCTTTTTGCTTTTTATTCTCTGGAATTATTGTAGCTTCTGGTTTTGCTGCCTCTATTGCTTCACTTTCTACTATTGGAGCCTTTGTAGCTTCTGGTTTTTCTGTCTCTACTGGT
>CAJUJA010000032.1:9571-9640 GCA_910586635.1 uncultured Bacilli bacterium
GTTTTTCTGTCTCTACTGGTTCACTTTCTACTATTGGAGCTTTTGTAGTTTCTGGCTTTTTAGTTTCAT
>CAJUJA010000032.1:9740-13673 GCA_910586635.1 uncultured Bacilli bacterium
TTGGTAAAGCCGTTTCTTCTGGTGTTGGCGTAATTGGCACTTTTGTTTCTTCTGGTGTAGTTGTTACTTCTGGTACCTTTGTAGTTTCTGGCTTTTTAGTTTCATTTGGTAAAGCCGTTTCTTCTGGTGTTGGCGTAATTGGCACTTTTGTTTCTTCTGGCGTAGTTGTTACTTCTATTATTGGTATACTAGATTCTTTTATTACACCTAATTTTCGACTTTTATTATCCTTTTTGACACCATTTCCTGTCCTTGTTTTTTCCTTATTTATATGCTTAGCTTTATCATCTTTTGTTTTTTTCTTAAACCAATTTGTATTATTCTTATACTCCGTATAATTAGAAATATCTCTTTTTGAATCTTCTACTTCATATAGGTTTTCTTTTTCTAATGCGTCCATTGCCTCATCTTCAAAAAACTCAAATGTTCTATTATCCTGCATGTAATCAGATTGCAATATCTCCATATCAGAACTTAGAGTATTTTTTACATTTTTATAGCAATACTCATTCAATTGATTTAATTCCTCTTTACTAAGAACATATTCTTTATCTAAATTTCTACACATTTTATTCATCGCATTAATCATTGGTAGAACTGATAACTTATATGATTTGAAATTTTTATAGTCCCTATCACCCAAATCAAAATCTTTTCTGACTTTTGTGTAAAACTCTCTTGCAACCTTTTCTTTTTCCTTTTCATTATTTTTTTTATTAAATCGAATAACTAGAGCTTCATAGTCTAGATAGAACTGTTTTCCTTTCTCGTTAAGAATTAAATTTTGTTTATTTAGTGGAGTAGTCTGTACTATATGTGCTTGCATTTCTTGTTCCACTCCATCTTTGTACGCACTGAATAAAATATCTTTATCAAAATCATATTCATCAAATATTTTCCTCAAGCTATCTGGAGAATATCTATTATATGCCAATTGTTGTGATACTACTTCATCCCATCTTAAAGCTAATTTCGTATCCGCATTTAAATCGATATGACTATTAGCATAGCCTTTATTGTATTTATATAAATACTCCCATGTTTTTAATAAAAAACTCTTTTTTTCTTTATAAATATTTGAATTTTTAATTAATGTAAACATATTATCTCCACTTTTAATGCTTTCGCTACTTTCCTTTTCAGGTGATTTACCGCTATTATTATTAGACGGAGAAAATATTCTACTTATGAAACTAGAAACGGCTCCAACAATCGTTATTGCTAGTGTAACAACTAGAGCTGTTATAATTACTGATGCTCTTCTAAATATTCCTTTTCCTCTTTTGATATTTTCCTCGGCTTCTTTTTTACTCTTCATTTTTAATCTAAATTGACTTTCATAATAGTTCGCTAAAAACTTGGTATATTCTTCATCTGTTTCATAAGTATAACGATTTCTTGGTTTATTTATTTGTGTCCCAGGAATAAATCTAGAATTCTCTGTATTTTTTTCTTTGAGATAGCATTTTCCAAAATATTTATCATAATACTCCTCTAAATACTTCTCATAACTACTGTAAATTCCTTCTCTTTCTATTTCATCTCTATCTTGAGGTTTTAAAATGTTAGTCCCAGGAATAAATCTAGAATTCTCTGTATTTCTTTCTTCTTCATTATTTTCCTCTTGCTCCTTAATACGTTTCTTATAATCATCTTCATCAACATAAATGATACTCCCCTGATCATCAACTATCGGATAAGCATCTATTATACTTTCTGGCTTTTTTTCCATTTTCTTATACCTCCCCTGTTTGTAAATGCTTTCTATTATACTATATAATGATTATATTTGCAAGAAATATTGGCTAATTATAATATATTTACTATCTATTCTATCAAAATTTCAATATATTTATAATATACTATATTTCAATTTTTTGCAATTGGTGTTCTGACTTTAAAATTAATATAACATCTCACACATCCCATCTTAAATTTCAATCATCTTGTAGAAAGTATTCAATTTCCTATTATTAATACAAATCATTTTCCTGATTTTAGTTCAAATATAATGTCACGTAATTCCATAGCTCGTTCAAAGTCTAATGCCTTAGCAGCCTCTCTCATTTCTTGCTCTAAAGTTTCTATTGTCTTTGATAACTCTTTTTTTGTCAGTTTTTTAGTATTATCCTTTTTAGAATCATCGCTATTACTAACTACTTGTCTAATTTCTTTACAAATGGTTTTCGGGATAATATGATTTTTTTCGTTATACTCCTGCTGTATTTTTCTTCTCCTTGCAGTTTCATCAATCGCATATTGCATACTATCTGTAACTTTATCTGCATACATAATTACATGTCCTCTACTATTTCTAGCACATCTCCCAATTGTTTGAATCAAACTCCTATTACTTCTTAAGAATCCTTCTTTATCAGCATCTAAAATAGCAATTAAGGACACTTCTGGAATATCCAATCCTTCTCTTAATAAGTTAATTCCTACAATTACATCATATTTACCAGAACGTAAATCATGAATAATTTGTAATCTTTCTAACGATTTGATTTCTGAATGGAGATAAGCTACTTTAATATCTAATTCCTTTAAATAATTAGTTAATTCTTCACTCATCCTTATCGTTAATGTAGTGATTAATACCCTCTCATTCTTCTTAATTCTATCCTTTATTTCACCAATCAAGTCATCGATTTGTCCTTCTGTTTTTCTAATTTCTATGGTTGGATCCAATAAGCCAGTAGGTCTAATAATTTGTTCTATATATTGCTGATTGGTATAATCTAATTCAATATCCCCTGGGGTTGCAGACACAAATATAGCTTGATTTATCTTTTCCTCAAACTCCTCATACTTTAGAGGCCTATTGTCCAATGCACTAGGTAATCGAAATCCGTATTCTACTAAATTCATTTTACGAGCTCTATCCCCATTATACATTCCTCTTACTTGTGGTAAAGTGACATGTGATTCATCTACTACTAATAGATAATCTTCTGGAAAGAAATCCATTAAGGTTGTTGGCGTTTCCCCCTTAGTTCTTCCAGCCATAGGTGCCGAATAATTTTCTATTCCAGAACAAAATCCTGTTTCTTCTAGCATTTCAATATCATACTTGGTTCTTTGTTCAAGTCTTTCCGCTGCCAAAAGTTTATTGTCATCTTTAAGTTCTTTTAAACGTATTTCTAATTCATTTTTTATCCTTTTAATAGCATCTTGTAATTTATCATCACTTACAACAAAGTGACTAGCAGGGAAAAGACTAATTGTTTTTTTATTGTTTAAAACTACTCCTGTCAAAGTGTCGATTTCACTAATCCGATCCACCTCATCTCCAAAAAATTCAATTCGATATCCTGTATTATTTTGATATGCTGGAATTAATTCTAAAATATCACCCCTGACTCTAAAAGTTCCTCTTTTAAAATCTAAATCGTTTCTTTCATATAACATTTCTACTAGCCTTGTTAATACCTTTTCTCTTTTGATATTTTCCCCAACACTTAATGTTAACATCTTATTTTTATACTCTTCTACTTCTCCAATACCATAAATACAAGATACACTTGCAACTACAATAACATCATCATAAGATAATAAATTACTAGTAGCCTCATGTCTTAATTCATCAATTTCATCATTTATAGAAGAATCCTTTTCTATATAAGTATCGGTAGTGGGAACATATGCTTCGGGTTGATAATAGTCATAATAACTAATGAAAAAAGACACATGGGCATTAGGAAATAATTCCTTCATTTCGGAATACAATTGTCCTGCAAGTGTTTTATTGTGAGCAAGAATCAATGTCGGTTTCTTCGTTTTTTCTATAACATTTGCAATAGTAAAGGTCTTACCAGTACCGGTTGCGCCTAATAAAACCTGTGATTTTTTTCCCTTATTAATCCCTTCTACTAATTTTTGGATTGCCTCTGGTTGATCCCCGGATGGTTTATATTTTGATACTATTTTAAA
>CAJUJA010000033.1:0-5434 GCA_910586635.1 uncultured Bacilli bacterium
TCTTCCGATCTATAATTTGATCTTCTCCTAGTAAATCTAATTCGATTTCATCTAATAAACTCATAACTTCACTTCCTTTAATTTATTATATTAGCATAAACAAAATATTTCTTCAATCAAAGTATTATTACTTTTTGAAGAAAATTTAATAAAAAAAAGAAATGTTTAATATAAACATAGTAAAGAATTAGTTTATCTTACCCACTTTTAATAGTTAAAAAAATAAAAAATTAACAAAAATATAATTTTTATTATTAATCTCCTAATTCAACTACAAAATTAATATTCTACTCTCCAACCGCATCATTTAACTGAATAATATAAATACTAAGTATCACTATAATGATTTCAAATACAAATAAGACAATATGATTTAAAAAATGGATGGATGTAATCCCTAAAACAATATATAAAAAATACCCCAATAATCTACCAATAAAAGTATTTTTTTCCATAGTAATAAAATACTCTATTCTATATTTTTTAGTAATGCAATTATAATTAGCCATATCAAGTTCTTTATTGTCAATAATTAAATTTATAAATGTTGCAGAACAAGTTTGCAAAAGATTAAAAATAACAACTATTAAAAAGGAAGTTTTATAAATCAACAATCCGATTCCTAATACCGTAAAGATACTAGAAATTATAATTGTAATCTTATAATTTTTCTTGGGTAAAATTTTAGCAAAGAAAAATCCTAAGAAACAAGTAATAATTGCAAAAATAGAGGAAAATAATCCCAATTCAATACTATTATTTAACACTTTTATAACATATAGAGTAATTATACTACTAAAAGCACCAGAATATATAATGCCATTTAGAAAGGAAATCTTATGCATTTTATTTACCCATTTAAGTTTTTTCAATTGTCTCTTATACTCCCTTAAATCTACTTTTGCTAAATTCTCTTGATGGTCATCCTGAAAAACAAATGAAAGAATCACCTGAAAAACAACCAAAATCAGAACAACAGTAGTACAAAATGAAAAACTTTTACTTGTGATTAATCCACCAAATATTATAGGAACGATAATAGAAATAAGAGATTTTATCATCGTATAAATACCCGAAAACCGTTGTCTTTGATTATTTGTTATACAACTCGATTCAAAATTATTATAAACAGAATAATAAAAGCCCTCTTCTAAACCATAAATAATAGCGATAAAATAAATATAATCAACCAAGTTGTCTTTTAAAAAAAGAATAAGTAAAAAATAAACTAAATTTAAAACGATACCAATTCTTAACAGATAAATCCTCCTATTATTCTTACTATAATTACCTAAAAAATAAATAGAAAGATAGACAGTCAAATAAACTAGAATATAATAGACTCCTAATTGTAAAACATTTTGATTAGATATTGTTAAAAAGTACATAATAAAAAAACTATTTACAAATATTTCAACTGTACTTTTTAATAATCTTAAAGCAAATAATGATTTATAATTAGACATACAACCACCTAATAATAGAGTAACATAGTATGAGAAATAATGCACCTAAAAAGACTAGAAAAATCTAGTCTAAATTATATTTATTTTATAGATTGGATTTTATAAATAAATTTAGTATTTTCACTATTATTAGAAGCAAATCCATTATACTCTTTATCTAACCTTTTCAACTCTTTTATGATATCATTATAGTTTTTATACTGGTTCGCAATACCTGATAAAGTATGAATACCTGATTCATTAAGTCTATTTACACCAAATGATATTTTATTAGCACCCTCATCTATTTGTACAACAGCACGATACATAACTTGAAGAGATTCTAACGTTTGAGAGGTTGCCTGATTAGCTACCTCTACAGCTACATTAGATGCAATTGCTCCATAAGAAGAAATTACACTTTGAAAAGCCCCACTAAAACAAGAATTGATTTGTGTCTGAGAACTAAATTCAGAAAGCACATACTTAGCATAATCAGTAGTAGATAAAATTCCACTTGTTTGATACGAAGTCAATAAAGCTAAATTCCTGTCACTCTCACTAGGTGTTATCCCTCCCTGAGATAAATAATAAGATAATACTTGATCAAGACCAGTAGAAATTTCTTGATAAGTAGGAGGTTGATAATAAGTCATAACCATATCCTCTGTAACAGAAGATTTTACGCTTTCTATACAGTTTTGATAAACATCCCCTGATAATCCTGCACAATTGGTTTGTACCCCACTATCAATCAAGGTATTTTTAGTAGCATTTACTTTTGTCTTCACTACATTATAAACTGTATTTTGAACAAGAGAAGATAGACGGTCCTCTAGATGGTGTATAACTGAATTTCTAGCACTTTCTAATAAAGAACTGTTATTAGCGCTATGTAGTTCATTAATTTTATTTTCTAGTTCATTTTTTAACATAGAAGTCCCATTTGCTAAATCTCTACTTCCCTTTTGTAATTCATCTGTACCTTTTTGTAAGTCATCTACTTTTGATAAGGTTTGATCCATTTTATCAAATATTTTTAAATCTTGCTGTTCTAATAATTTTGGAGTTGCTACTACATAAATATTTTCTGATTGAAATTGATTAGTATGATAAGTAAAACTGACCTGATTCAGACTACTCATTTGTTGAATTCCCAAACTGTCATATAATCCAGGTGAAGCAAGTGCTACTACCATACTCTTGGTACCTGTATCAATAACCTTACCATTTTCTACCTCAATTTGCGTGGCATTTTTAGAATCTAGTATTGTTCCCACTGTTACTACAAATGGGGTATAGACTGTTTTATTTCGATAAGTACTAGGTAAATGATTTTGAAAATTCATCACTACCTTTACTTGCCCCTTTTTTCCCTTTAGTTTTTTAGCAGATATCTTCTTCCCATCCAAATAATATTTGATTTTTACGGTAATAGGCAACTTTTTATCCGTGCTACCCTGATAATAAATATCCTTTTTACTAGATTTCCATACCAATGTATTTCCATCCATTACATATTTTTCTTTTCCATTGATATTTAAAATCTTCTTTAACTCAGTTTCATCTACAATCTCTTCTTCTCCTTGATAGGCAAGTTTATTTACTACTATAGATGTTTTAAATTTACCCTGGTAAGTTAAATTAGTATAAACTGTTTCATCCTTAGATAATGCAAATACAGATATTGGAAATATAAGGATAAATAAGAATATTCCCCTCACTATCTTTTTTATTTTTTTCATCTAAATCCTCTCCTTTTTAAGTTTCGTAGTTTTCATAATAAAAGAATCAAAAGTAACTAATAATACTGGCAAAATAGTTACCACAACAATCATTGATATCATAGCCCCTCTACATAATAGTTCACAAATCGAACCAATCATATCAATTTTAGTATACATAGCAACGCCAAAGGTTGCTCCAAAAAAGCATAGAGCGGATGTAATAATAGAAGGTATCGTTACAGATAACGTATTTTTAATAGCTGTGTTTTTATTAGCTGTTTTTCCTCTCTCCTCTAAATATTTTGTACTCATTAAAATCGCATAATCAATTGTCGCACCTAATTGAATTGTTCCTACTACAATAGACGCTACAAAGGGAAGCGTTACTCCTGTATAATAAGATATCGCCATATTAACAAAGATTGCAAATTCAATCGCACAAATCAAAATAATTGGTAATCCAAATGATTTAAGTGCTAAAATCATAATAATAAGTATAACAAGTAAGGAAGTGTACGTTACCATATTGAAATCATGATCTGCTATTGTGACTAGGTCCTTCATAAGAGCACCTTCTCCAGCAACGATAGCACCCTTATCATACTTCTTAACAATCTTTTTAATCTCCTTAATTTGGTGATTTAGGGAATTGGATGCAATCTCATAATCCGAGGAAATCAACATCAATTGGTACTTATCATTATGAATAAGGTGATCTAATTTTTCACCCAATAAATCAGAAGGAATTCCCAACTCATTAATTTTAGCTGGAGATACAGCAAACTGAATACCTTTTAATGAAGAAAGTTTCTCACTCATCTCATCTATTTTATTAGAACTTACATTTTTATCTAATAATACAATCTGCATAGAATTAATATTATATTTTTCCTTTAACAATTGATTGGACTTGTTATATGGCATATCCTCAGGCATAGACTCATCCAGCTTGTAGTACACTTGATAATGCGAATATCCATAAAAAGCAGGTAAAATTAATATTACAAATATAGCTAGTATGATCTTCTTATGTTTGATAGAAAACTCCTGTAATGTTTTAAACTGTGGAAGAAAAATCCTATGTCTTGTCCTCATCAAAGCTTTATCAAAAACAAGTAGCAGTGCTGGGAATAAAGTCATAACACAGATAAGACCAAATAATACTCCTTTAGCCATAACAATACCGATATCACACCCCAATGTTAAATCCATTGTACACAAAGCTAAAAATCCGGCAAAGGTCGTCAAAGAACTTCCGATTACAGATTTAAAGGTTTCCATAATCGCTTCTTCCATGGCCCTTTTATTATCCTTAACCCTATCTTTAGCCTGAATATATTTATGGTACAGGAAGATAGAAAAATCGGTAGTAACCCCTAATTGTAAAACTGCCACAATCGCCTTTGTAATATAAGAAATCTCACCTAAAAATATATTCGTACCTAAATTATATAAAATAGCTACTCCTATATTTCCTAGTAAAAAGACTGGCAATAAATAAGAGTCTGTTGCAATAAACAAAATCAAAGAACATAATACAACCGCAATTACTACATAAATCAACATTTCTTGATTAGAAAGATCATTAGTATCTAATACCAATGCAGACATTCCAGCAACCTTAGAGGCATCCCCAACAGTAGTTCTTAATTTTCTAAAAGCATTTAATGTTTGATCAGAAGATGTTCCTTCCTTAAAAGTAACAAATAAGATTGTTCCATCGTCATGATATAATTTACTAAGAACCTCATCCGGTAACATCTCCTTAGGTATGGCAGTTCCTACAATGTCAACAGCGGAAGCTACCATATTAATACCCTTAATTTCTTTAATCTTCTCTTCCAAATTAAGAATCTGATGATTGCCCATATTATCCACCATAACAAAAGCATAAGCACCTAGTCCAATATCCTCTGTTAAAATTTTCTCCCCTTGAATCGTCTCATTACTTTCTGGAAGATAAACTAAAATATCATAATTGATTCGAGTATTAAAATATCCCCAAATAGCAGGAATCATTAAAAAAGCCGATAAAATGACTACCAATATACTATGATTAACAATAAATTTTGAAAATCGTTTCATACTTTTTTCACCACTTTCGTAAGTTATTGTATTCCAACACACTAAAAAAATCACTTACATAATTTTTTAGTTGTATGATAACCAACAAAAATAAAATAAGTGTATCAAAAATAACAAACAAAATGTTCACTATCTTTACAAATGACTAATAACTAACTATACTATAAGTGGTGATAA
>CAJUJA010000033.1:5444-13522 GCA_910586635.1 uncultured Bacilli bacterium
GGAGTTCAGACGTGTGCTCTTCCGATCTAACTCATAAAGCACTATATGAAGCTTTAATTTGTCTATTAAAAGAAAAAGAGTATGAAGAAATAAAAGTATCTGACTTATGTCAAAAAGCACTTGTAAATAGGTCTACATTTTATGCCCACTTTAATGATAAGTATGACTTATTAGATAGCTTTCTTAAAGATTTAAAACAAAACTTGATAGAAGAATTAGAAAAAAATAAAAAAATCGATAATACTAGAGAATATTATCTAGAATTAATCAAAGTATTTATCAATCACATTGATAATAATAAAGATACCTATAAGTCCATTATCCTTAATAACAGAAATAGTATTATTTTAGACATGCTTTATGATACGATTAAAAATGATTGTAAAAAAAGATTAGAACAAATTTCTACCCCCTTAAAACAAGAAATTCCAGATAATATTGTAATTGAGTTTTATCTAGGTGGCATTGTAAATTTAGGAATTTCTTGGATCAATAATAGTCACTATAAAAAAGAGGAAATGATCGAATATTTAACGAAACTACTTCCCAATGAATAAATAAGTCTTCAAAAAAATCATCCGACATTTACTGGAACTACTATAATGGGATCAATTCCATATGTTATTAGATTTCCATTAGAGATAGATCTAATACTTTTTATTGGTTTATAAATAGGATATACATAATCACTTTACAACCTAAAATCAAAATACTAACTTTCATATGATTATCTCTTCCCTTTTATTGTTACATCATGAACAAAATACTAAATAAAAAAAGATATCTAGGATGAATTAAATCAAATCGGTTGATAACATAATTCTATCTTTCAGGCATTGAATTTATTTACATTTTAATATTTCTAGCAGAAATTTTTACTATTAGTTTTTGGGGTACAGATAAGATATTATGTCCAGCCTGAGGTAAATAGGAATCAAATTGACTCCCCACAATTCCCTGAGTATTAGGTCCGCCACTAATAATATCAGTTACTACCACTTTTTCTAGCCAAGGAAGAACTTTACAACTGCCTACATTTTCATACATTGGGGGTATATTAAATTGACATCCAGCTTTATTTAATTCAGATAATGAGGGGTTCATTACCTCAATATCACTAGATAACCCTATTTTGTTTAATGTCTCCTTGTATTTTGATAAAAAATCTACTCCACCACACACAAAGATTTCAGCTCCACAAGCCTTATTTTGTGCATATGATGGATTTTCTATAGCTCTCTTCTCATAGTAGTCAATCCCAAAAATAGTATCAACCCGAGTAGCAACTTCTGCAGCACCACCTTCAATAGGATACTTGGTTAAAACTGTAACCGAATCACCTGATGAATATAATACATAAAACTCTTCTGTTCCACATTTTATTTCGTCTGATGTTTGTGTTCCTGTACCATTTATTACATTACATGGCTTGCTATTTACTTTTTCATACAACTCATCTATTGCTCCATTCAAATTTGTAGATGTTAATCCTGATTTTGAATTATCATAAGAAATATTGGAACTTGATATGGTAGTTGCTGCATAAGCTCCTACTCCTGATATAATCCCTCCTATTATGATTCCTAATACTAATTTATAGTTCCTCTTTAATCTCTTTTTTACCTCTTTTTTCACTGCTATCACTCCATACTTATTTACTCTATGCTTACAGTATACCCCCCCCCCGGAGCCTTTTGTCAACAAAAAAAAGAGCACTATGCTCTCAAAATTACTTATTCAATTCTTTTAAAACATCAATAGTTTTACGCATCTGTAAATCATACTGAATCATATCAATTCCACCAAAATTTTTCAAGAACTCTTCTTTTTCCATTTTATATTTTTCTGCCAAAGAGTCTGCTTCTTTTTCTGCATCTTTAATGGAAACTTCAACTTTTTCTAATTTCATAACTTCTTCTAACATTAAACGATATAATACATTGGAATAAGCCTCTTTTTCTAATTGATCTCTTAAATCTTTTTCTGTAGATTTAGTAAATTGATAATATACATCTAAACTAATTCCTTGCATCTTCATTTGTTCTTCAAAACGATGCATTAGACGATCAATCTCTTCATTTACCATTTCCTCAGGAATATCTACTTCAACATTTTTAGAAACCTCTTCTAAAATCCGATCCACATATTTATTTTCCGCATCCATTTCTTTCTGTGCTTTAATGGATTTTTCTATTTCAGACTCTAAAGTTTCCTTGGAGTCCACTCCTTCCATTCCTAAATCCGAAAAGAATTCCTCGTCTAAGTCTCTAGCTTGTTTTTGTTTGATTTCATTAACCTTTACTTTAAATACTACAGGTACACCTTTTAAATCCTCTGCCTGATAATCTTCAGGAAAGGTAACATTTATCTCTTTTTCTTCCCCTATCTTCATTCCAATAACTTGTTCTTCAAATCCAGGAATAAAAGTATTAGAACCAATTTCTAGAGAATAATTCTCTCCCTTGCCACCATCAAAAGCTGTCCCATTTTTAAATCCTTCAAAATCAATAACAGCAATATCTCCATTTTCTACTTTTCCATCTTTTGTAACTAATTCTGTATATCTTTCCAATATATGAGATAATTCATGCTCTATTTCTTCTTTTTCTACCTTGATATTCTCAGGTTTAATATTTAATCCTTTATACTTTTTTACATTTACTTCTGGTTTTGTAATAATTTTAAAAATAAACTCTACTGCATCTTCACTAATATCTTTTAAATTGATATCAGGTTGTACTACTGGCGTTAATTTAGAATCCTCCATTGCCTTAGTATAGGCTTCTTGCAACACGATATCTGCAGCTGGTAAAAATAAAGATTCTATTCCAAACTTTTTAATATAAATATCTCTAGGAACTTTTCCTTTTCTAAAGCCATCAACTTTAGCATCCTTTTTCTTCTCCTGAAACGCCTGATCTAGGGCTTTCTTCCAAGAATCTCCTTCGATTTTAATCACAATTTCATGAACATTTTTATTTTTTTCTTCCTTTTTCTTATTTGCCATTTTATCCCTCCAACATGTTATATTATAGCGTACATTATTCTTTTTCTCAACTATAATTTTAAATATTTATAAAAGTAAAGAAAGATTCATGATCTTTGAATCTTTTTTCTGAAATATTAACTAATGGCCTTTATCTCTACTTGGTAAGAGCCATTTGGGCTTTCAACTGTTACAATATCCCCAACCCTATGATTAAGAAGAGCCTGTGCAATTGGAGATTCATTCGATATTTTACTTTCGAATGGATCTGCCTCCTGACTACCAACAATCTTATACTCATCTTCCTCGTCATCGTCATCTACATATTTAATAGAAACAGTCGTTCCAAGTGATACCTTATCTGTATCTGTTTTAGTAATAATTGAGACATTCTCAAGCATTTTTTCAATGGTTTTAATTCTTCCTTCAATTTGAGCCTGTTCATCTCTTGCAGCATCATAATCTGCATTCTCAGATAAATCCCCTAATGCTCTAGCCTCTTTAATAGACTGTATATTCTCAGGACGTCTAACGTTAATTAAATTATCTAATTCCCTTTTTAATTCATCTAATCCTTCCTGAGTTAAATATACTTTTTTACTATTTGCCATTATCCTTCACCTCATATTCATAACATTGTTTTAAATAATACTACAAATTAGATTATTTGTCAATGTCTAATTCCCACTTGGGATTGCATATTATACCACATAATTCACTATTTTGCAACATAATATTTTTCAACTTGGTGCAAAAATAATTCATCAGTCATACCACTGATAAAATCAATTACCTTTCTTTTATCATTTGTACTTTCCAAATATTTATCAGTTTGATGATTTAAGAATATCTGATAAATAATATTTTCCCTATCATTATTAGTAATTGCATCCAAATATGTTTTATAAATAACCCTCATACCTTTTTGATAATAAGAATAATCTTTCTCATTCATAGACTTCCTATAAATATTTTGATGATTGAAATTTTTTAATTTAAAAACAGATTCAAACACCTCTTTACTCATCTTTATATAAGGTTTATCCATACTTTCTCCTATAATATCTAAAATAATATTATTTACAATATCACGGTTATTATTCCCTAGTATATGACAAATATCTTCTGGAATTTCATCCCTTTTAAATAAACCTAATTCAATTGCATCCTCGATATCCCTTCCAATATATCCAATAATATCAGAAATTCTTACCACACAGCCTTCTAATGTCATAGCAGAATATCTTTTTAGCTTTTTTAAATCCTGAGTTCCCTCCTTATATTCCCTTAAAAATTCCTGTAAATCCTTTTTCATAGGAATATATTTTTCAGATAACATTTCTCCATTATGACATAAAATACCATCTAAGGTTTGAATCGTTAAATTTTGACCACATCCTTGGTGATCTACAATCATTAAATTTCTAACTCCTTGAATATTATGTGCAAAATACTCATTTAATTCTTCTTTTGCTATTTCATTTAACATAGCTTCACCTGCATGACCTAGAGGAGTATGTCCAATATCATGTCCTAAAGCAATTGCCTCAATTAAATCTTCATTTAATTTTAAAGCTCTTCCTATTGTTCTTGCAATTTTAGAAACTAGTTGAACATGAACCATTCTTTTGCTAATATGATCATTATCTTTAAAAGAATATACCTGTGTTTTATCAATATATCTAGTATAACTAAACGAATGTATAATCCGGTCAATATCCCTAAAATATGGTGTTCTAATATCATCACTGTCTTCTTTTTCTATTCTAATAGCCTCATTACTTTTAGTAGCATACTTAGATAATATGCTTTCTTTTTCTAAAAAATTGATTTTTGCTTGTTCTATATTTGTCATCATAACACCTCTTTTAAATGATTTATCATAAAAAGTTCCTTAGCTATTTTTATTTCTATTTTATAATCCTTTAGATCCCATTTTTCTTATTAATCGAATCATAGCGTATTCCTCAATTAAAATATCTGTATCTAAATAAATATAGTAAATATTATCTGGATGTCTTGCTACCTTAATTTCTTCTTGGTTCTCGTCAAATAATTTTTCTACTGTAAAAGGGATGATATTCCCACTTGGTGTAAACAACTCTACCTGACTTCCTACCTCAAAATAATTTCTTTCATAGATTTTTACTAATTTATTCTTTTTATCATATGATATGACTTGGCCTAAATAATCCTGATTCGATACTTCACTTCTACCCGTATAATACTGATCAGTATAGTCTGCTTCCTTATCTAAATAATGAGAAGAAGTTTCTCTATTAGCAACTCGTGATAAGATAATCTCTTGTTTTTTTAAAAATTCTTCGTTTAATTTTCCTTCATAAATAGCATCAATAATTTTACGATAAGTTCCGACGACTGTTGCTAAATAATAAATAGATCGCATCCTTCCTTCTACCTTTAAACTTCTAACTCCAATCTGTATCATTTTCTCAATATATCTAGAAGCATTTAAATCTTTAGTTGCCATTGTAAAATTTTTATCTTTAGTTAAAAAACTAAATCTGCATACCTGACTACATCCCCCACGATTAGCATCCCTATTCGTAATATAATTAGATAAAGCACACCTACCAGAAAAACATGTACACATAGCCCCATGAATAAACACCTCAATATCAAGGTTTACTTTTTTAATTATCCCTTCAATATCCAAAAGAGAAAGCTCACGAGCTAAAACCACTCGATCCACACCCTCACTTTCAAAAAATTCAATTGCTTCATAGTTTGTAGTTGAGTTTTGAGTAGATAAATGAACCTCAATATCAGGATAGTTATCCTTAATATAGGAAATAATAAAAGGATCACTAACAATAAAAGCATCAATTCCAGATTCTACTACCTCTTTTATATAGGATTCCACATCCATCATATCTTCATTATGAAAGACAATATTAAGGGTTAAATATACCTTTTTCTGTAATTTATGAGCAAATTCACAACCACTTTTTATTTCCTCTAATGAAAAATTAGTAGCATTCGCACGTAAGCCGTACTTATACCCACCAATATAAACTGCATCAGCACCATATAACAAATTAATCTTTAAACGTTCTAAATCTCCAGCTGGAGCAAGTAATTCTATTTTTTTCATCTACTTCACCTTATAAATCGTCTTTCTATAGAAAAAATTAGTATTTCTTCCTAATAACGCATTTTGTCTACGTATCCAATTTTCATCTTCAACTTTTGTCATTTTATGATAATTATTTAAATAAAAATCTATATTTTCAAGACACTTTATAAAAATATCATGATCTATTAAATCCTCTTTTAATAAAATATAGTCCATATTACAATGAAGTAACTCTCTTAAAATCCTGGAACCATTCATCAATTTTTTCATTACAAAACTAACCCCATTATTATCCTCTATCAAATAATACTCCTGCTTTGTTTTAGGTTCCCTAATATCTAAATTATCTTTCTCTTGAATCAAACAATCTTGATAATAATGACTGACTAATTTTCTTTTTGAATAGGCAACAACTGGGTATGAAATGAATTCTACTATTGGCGTAATTTTAGAATTTTTTTTAATTTCTATCATTTCATCTTTTGTAATCTCTTTAGATAATAAAGCATACCTTACTCCCCTATTATAGTAATAATTACAAGTTTTATAATTTGTAACCATATAAGTCTGATTCCAAACCAAGTCTGTCTTTAATCCCATCTTTTTCTTTAGATTTAGTAACGCTATATCATAATAAAAAAGCCCCTTAATATTTAATGTTTCTAATTCTTTTAATATCCCCTGTAACTCTCCTATTTCATCATTTAAAATATTTTTATTTATACTAATGAAAAGGTGAATATCAGGGTATTTTTTTCTTATTTCTTTGATTTCATCTAAACTATAGTAATTAATAGATTCTACAGAAAAATTTTTAAGTGGTAACAAAAAATTATTGATATTATGACTAATATAATCCTCTAATAAACCATGAATTGGCTTTACTATCACATCCATAAAGACACCTCGAAAATATTATATAGCAAATGTAAAAAAAAGGAAAGTCTCATTTTAACTACCCAAATTTATAAACGATCATATCTTCCCTAACTATAATTGAATATCCGATTTTAATACGGTAATCACTGGTCTAACTCCATATGGTAAAGGAAAAGTATGAGGGCCTATATCGCCAGATATCAAGACAGCATACTTAAACTTATCAAAGATCTCAATTTCATAGGATGATGAATACACCCATGGATGATTGGAAGCCATGCAATCTCCTACTTTATAATCAGATTCATCCCTGAGAGAACATCCTAACTTCTCTAAGCGCATCAAATTTAAACTACCTATTTCAGTAGAATTAGATAATTTATAATTCATCTTTAAATAATTCAAATATGCAGTATAACTGGAACTAACTGAAGAAGCACAGGTTACCTGATTATAGTTTTTTCCATTAAAATATCCTGCACTACCAGTACAATTACCATTTTGAATTCCACTAGGATGATCTATAGAGGTGTACTGCATGTTGCTACTGTCATACAAATGATAGTTACCCCCCCCCAGAGCTTTTTGTCAATATAAAAAGAGCGACAGCTCTCTGTAAAATTTTTATTTAAATGCCCGTTTTTTTGTTTTGGTGCAGTTGCTTCTGGAAATTTGAGGGGAAATATAAAAATAAATCAAGAATTAGTTTACTAACTTGCCTTCGTTCTTGATTTATTTTTTATTTCTTTTATAATATCTTTTTCAAATAAAGAATAATCTTTATTTGTTATACATTATTAAAAGTATTATAATATATACTTGTATCTTAGCTTATGAAAGGAATTTTTATTATGTTAAATGCTAAGAAAAACAAACATTTATCTTTTGAAGATAGATGTGTTATTGAGAATTTTTTAAATAATGGTTACAATTTCACTAAAATTGCTAATCATCTTGCCAAATCTAGAACTACTATTGCTAGAGATGTTAAAAAACATCGTTACCTTAGAATTACTAATTTTTGCAATAATCAGCCTTGTTGTTTTGAATCTAAACCACCCTATGTTTGCAATGCTTGTCATAAATTCATTAATTGTAGAAAAGTTCGATATTCTT
>CAJUJA010000034.1 GCA_910586635.1 uncultured Bacilli bacterium
ATATGAAAAATTGATAGTAAAGATTCCTATTAATAATATTTTAATGTCATAATAACATGAAAAAATAATATACATAAATTAAGTGGGTATATTATTTTTCTTTATTAAAATTTTTATATAAACCATATTTGAAATTGTTCAGAATAATGTCATATTCGCCAATGTATTCTGTAACCATAGCGTTATATCCTAACTTCATTTCGTTTAAGCCAATATACTTATTATTTTTTTCAAAGTTTCCACTAATAGCATTTAAATTAAAGTATTTTAGATTTTCGTTTTTATAATCACAAAGCATTCTCCATTTTAATAGGTAGTTTGCGTTTAAACTTCTAAAATTTTGATGAAATCCATCGATGATTGAGAATGCTGCATTATCATAGACGATATTTAATCCACCAGCGATAATAAGACCGTTGGGATTTTCTTTTAGGACATTCGTAGCAAAGATTAAATTACTTTTATAGATATTTAATAATTTGTCTGATAAAACCTTTTTATTAAAAATATCCCGTCTATCATCATTTTGTTTTGCTAGATTTTGAAATTGTTCTGCTAAACGTTCATTATTGATAAGTTCATCTTCATATAATTTTTTGCTATTGATTACAAATATCTCAGTATTTAGCTTTGCATAAAATAAATCAGCATTATTCCCAAAATGATTCATGAGTTCTTTATAAAATTTAAATGGTTTTGCATTTTTTGTTTTAATGAATTCATAAAGAGGTGCAAAATTTTTTTGATCATCTCTATAAATTTCTACGCCACAGTTGATTGCTTTATTAATTTTGTTTCTAGTTCTTTTGTCAAACATTTTATAAATCTCTCTGATATCTTTTGATAAAATCACTAAGGCTTCCCACCTTGGTTTTTCAGTCTCAAAATATAATGTTGCACCCTTATATGTGAATCCTGCTTTTTTTAGATTTTCATCAATCATAGTTGCTTCATTATTAATGTTGGTGATGTTCCCTTTTCCGTCTCTTATTGTCATGGGAATAGCAGGATCCATTCTTAAACTAACGATTCCTTCTTTTCCGAGATCGTTTTTTAAAGTTTCTACTAATTCGTCTACTTTTAGTGAATCTGTAAAATCAAATAAAATTCCCCGTGGGGCGTAGGCAAGTTTTGTTTTCATTACAGAGTTTTGTAAAAGTAATAAGGATGCCCCTAACATGGTATCGTTTTCATCCATAACTCCAATATATCTAATTTCATAGTTAAAGTTAGACATTACATTTCCGTATTTAGATGTTTGGTAATAATTTCTATATTGATGTTTATCAGCAAAACTGTCAAATTGAGATGAATCGATCGTAACAATTTTCATTATGAAGCCTCCCATAATCTATTTGTATTATAGCATACAAAATATGTTGTTTCAATAAAATATTACTGATAAAATTTGATATTTATAGTATAATGTTAGTAGGTGATTATATGTTTGAAAATAAAAAAATTTTCATATTAGGAATGGCTAGAAGTGGATATGAAGCAGCCAAGTATTTGGCGGGTAAGAAAAATCAGGTTGTTCTTAATGATGGGAAAGAGGAAAAGGTACATAATCAAAAACAGGTACAGGAGTTAAAAAGCATAGGGGTAGAATTGGTTTTTGGATCTCATCCTGATGATTTATTAGATGATAGTTTTGATTATTTGATTAAAAATCCAGGTGTTCCTATTGATCATAAATATATAGAGAAAGCAAAAGAGTTGGGAATTGAAGTAATAAACGAAGTTGAGATGGCTTATAGGCTATTACCTGATGATATCACCTTAATTGGGATTACAGGAACTAATGGAAAGACTACAACGACAACTCTTACTTATGAGATATTAAAAGAGGCATTTCAGGATAGAGTTCATTTAGCCGGAAATATTGGATATCCCCTGTGTAGTTTTTTAGAAAAGCTAAAAAAGGATGATATTATTGTTATGGAGGTATCTTGTCAGCAAGGAGAGAATTTTAAAGATTTTAAGCCTCATATTGGATTATTTACTAATATCAGTGAGGCTCATATTGATTTTTTAAAAACTTTTGAACATTATAAAGAAGTTAAGGCAAGGATGTTTTATAATCAGACAAAAGATGATGTTACAATTCTTAATATAGAAAATGATCAGGTGATGAGTCAGTTAAAAAATATTCAATCGAAAACAAAGTATTTTTCTAGTAAGAATCAAATTAATGGTTGTTATTTAAAAGATGAGGCAATTTATTATTATGATGATAAGGTAATGAATATTAAAGATATTAAAATACCAGGTGTTCATAATTTAGAAAACTGTATGGCAGCTATTATGATTGCAAAGGAATTTAATATAGAAAACATGATTATTCAAAAAGTACTTAGTGAATTTAGGGGAGTGGAACATCGACTTGAATATGTGGATACTGTAAATGGAGTTAAATATTATAATGATACAGAGGCTACAAATATTAAGTGTACTCAAATAGCTCTATCTTCTTTTGAAGAACCAATCATTATTGTTCTAGGAGGATTAGAACGTGGACAAAACTTTGATGATTTGATTCCCTATATGTCACATGTAAAGTCAATTATTGCTGTTGGGCAATGTAGAGGAAGAGTTCAAGAGTTTGGGGATAATTTAGGAATTCCTACTTTTAGCTATGAAAGATTGAAAGATGGATTTCAAAAATGTGTGGAAATTAGTGTGGAAGGTGATATAATACTATTGAGTCCTGCTTCTGCATCATGGGATCAATATAAGGAATGTGAAATTAGAGGAAATGAGTTTAAGAAATATGTTTATGAACTAAAAGAGTTAGAAAAGGTTTAGTGTTATATATAGTAGTGGTTTATTAATAGGTTAGAGGTTAACAATACAGGGGATGAGGTTATGGAAAACATGAGGGGTAGAGATGCCTTAATATTTGAACTAGATATGAATAAACATTGTGTAGAGGCATATCAAGAATTATTGTATGAGGCTGCTTCTTGCAATATTGATAGAGTAGTTTATTGCATTGCAAGGAGAATTTTAAAAAATTCAGATCAAGATAGACAAATGAGTATGATTGAAACACTTCAAAAGACTTGTGATATTTTAGAAATGGGATTTATTAAAGCTCCTGCAATTATTTTTCCAGATATATTTGAAATTCCTAAGGTTGGAAAAGTAAATGAGTTTGGAGAGGTAGTTAGTGGTTTCATTGGAATTCCTTCTTTAATGGATTATCAAAAGAAAAATAATAAGGAATTTGTATTTATAAAAAAAGGGAGAAATGATTTATGAAAATTAAAAATGTAATTGGACGTGAAATATTAGATTCTAGGGGAAATCCTACAGTTGAGGTAGATGTTATCCTGGAGAATGGAGTAATAGGAAGAGCTGCTGTTCCAAGTGGTGCATCTACTGGAGAAAGAGAAGCACTTGAAATGAGGGATGGTGGATCTAGATATCAGGGGAAAGGTGTTCTAAAGGCCGTTTTAAATGTGAATACTACTTTACGTGATGTAGTGATTGGAATGGATGCAGAGAATCAAAAAGAACTAGACTACAAGATGATAGAATTAGATGGTACTGAGGCAAAATCTAGGTTAGGTGCGAATGCGATACTAGGAATTAGTATGGCTGCATTAAAAGCCAGTGCTCGTTGTGCGAATTTGCCACTTTATCAGTATGTAAGTCAAAAGTTTGGAAATGGAAATATCAGCCAGCCATATCCTATGATGAATATTTTAAATGGGGGGTCTCATGCTGATAATAAACTTGATTTCCAGGAATTTATGATTATTCCGAAGAGAGATACCATTAAAGAAAGGGTTCGTCTTGGAGCAGAAGTGTTTCATAGCCTAAAGAAAGTCTTAAATGAAAAAGGCCTTGTAACGGGTGTTGGAGATGAAGGTGGGTTTGCTCCAGACCTAGGAAGTAATGAAGAAGGTTTTGAACTCATTGTTGAGGCGATTAAAAAAGCAGGATATGAACCTGGAGTGGATGTATTTTTAGGAATAGATGTTGCAGCATCTGAGTTTTATAATAAAGAGTCTAAAAAATATAAGTTTCATTGGTCTACAGGAGAAGAATTTACAACAGATGAATTAATTTGTTTTTATGAGAAATTAGTCAATACTTATCCTATAGTATCTATTGAAGATCCTGTTGATGAAAATGATTGGGAAGGGTTTAGAAAGATTACGGAGTTATTAGGAGATAAGGTTCAATTAGTTGGGGATGATTTATTTGTTACCAATAAAAAATGTCTTCAAATGGGAATTGATAATCATGCAGGAAATGCAATTCTTTTAAAGGTAAATCAGATAGGTACCATTACAGAAACACTTGAGACTATAGAACTTGCTAGAAATAATGGATATAAAACAATTATTTCCCATAGAAGTGGGGAAACAGAAGATACTACGATTGCAGATTTAGCAGTTGGGCTTAATCTTGGACAAATTAAAACTGGTTCTATGTCTAGAACAGATAGGATTTGTAAATATAATCAATTAATAAGGATAGAAGAACAAATAGAAAAAAATTAGAAGCTGTATGATCAAGTGACAAAATGTTATAATAACAAGAACAAGGAGAAGATATTATGTTACTCATATACTATGATGAACCCTATGTAAAACGTAGAATGATTTATGATTATGCTCGTATAGTAGATTATGTTTCAATTCCTGATAGTTGTTTTATGGATAATCAATTTATAAAGGAAAAGGAATGTGCAGAAATTGTTTATGATAATGCCAGTATGGTTGATGATTTAAAAAAATTATATGAAACAGGAGTAATAGAGAAAGTGAATATTGCTTCTTTCTATGAAGGGTCACATTTAGAATATCATGATAAGCCTAAAAGGTTAGAAAAAAAGAATCGAATTAAATGTATTTATTAATTTTTCTTGATTAAAGGTTGTATATTATGATATTATATATCTAGTTTTAGGAGGACTTTTATGGAAACAGTATTATTAGTGATATCTATTTTATTAATTGTCATTGTTTTATTACAAAGTGGGAAAGCAGAAGGGGCTGCTCAAATTATTAGTGGTGGGAGTTCTGATTTATTTACAAAGAGAAAAGAAAGAGGATCTGAACTGGTAATTAGTAGAGTTACTCTATTGTTGGGGCTATCCTTTTTCCTAATTTGTTTAATTTCTACTTTTGTTGGTTAAAGACTAGGAATTTAGTCTTTTTTATTTTATAATATAGTTAGTAAGAATAAACGAGGGTGATAAAATGAGAGAGGACATCTTACAGTTACTAAGAACAAGTGATAGAGCTTTGTCAATTTATGATATACAAGATAAGTTGCATTTAAAAACAGCGGGAGAAGTAAGGGAATTACAAAATATGCTACAAGAGTTAGAAGAGGAAGTTTTGATTTATCATTCTAAGAAGAATAAATATATGCTTTTGGAAAATAGTCATTTAAAAAAGGGAATTATGCGTGTTAATAAAAAGGGATTTGGTTTTGTTGAAGTAGAAGATCTTTCTGAAGATATTTATGTCGGCTTAGATCATATGAATGGTGCACTTCATGATGATATTGTATTAGTAGAAATAGTTAGTAAAATGAATTTAGATAGGTTAGAGGGTAGAGTTTTAAAAATTATCAGAAGACAAGTTACTAGATATATTGGAGAAATTAATTTTGTTAAAAATAAGGGAATTGTTCATCTGGATGATCCAAGAGTCAAGATGGAAATTGAAGTAAGACCTGAGGATTCTTTGAATTCGGTAGATGGGCATAAGGTTGTTGTTGAAGTTGTAAAAAAAATCAATCATCATAAATACAGAGGAAAAGTTGTAGAAATTATCGGACACAAAAATGATCCGGGTGTTGATATTTTATCGATTATTCATAAGTATAATATTGAAATTGATTTTCCCGATGATGTGAAGGAAGAAGTTTCTAAGATGCCAATGGAGGTAAAAGAAAAAGATTTAGAAGGTAGAAGAGATTTAAGGGAAGAGGAAATCTTTACTATTGATGGAAACGATACCAAAGATATTGATGATGCAATATCAATTCAATTACTTCCTAATGGGCACTATCAGCTAGGGGTTCATATTGCTGATGTTTCTTATTATGTAGAAGAGGGAACTGCCCTTGATAATGATGCTATGGAGCGTGGCACTAGTGTTTATTTAGTTGATCGTGTTATTCCTATGTTACCTCATGAACTATCAAGTGGAATTTGTTCTTTGAATCCCAATGTGGATCGTCTTGCTATTTCTTGTATTATGGAATTTGATAGTAACGGAAAACAAATTGAGTATGATATATTTCCAAGTGTGATTAGATCTAAAATTCAGATGACTTATGAGAACGTCAATAAAATTTTAGAAAAAAGTGAAATACCAGAGGGGTATGAAGACTATGTAGAGAGTTTAAAAATGATGGAATCCCTAGCTAAAATTTTAAGAAGAATGAAAGAAAAACGTGGCTATATTGATTTTTTAGTGGATGAGGCAAAAATATTAGTAGATGATAATTGTGTTCCAACAGAGATTATTAAAAGAGATCGAGGTGTAGGAGAGTTATTAATAGAAGATTTTATGATTGCTGCCAATGAATGTGTTGCCACTCATATTTATTTTATGAATTTACCTTTTATTTACCGTATTCATGAAAATCCAAAGGAAGAAAAAGTTAGAAGTTATTTATCTTTTATTGGAACACTTGGATATCAAATTTCAGGAGATATTAAGGATTTTAAACCAAAGGCAATGCAGAGGCTTGTTGAATTTTTGAAAGATAAAAAAGAATTTAAGATATTGTCCAGTCTTCTTTTAAGAAGTATGCAAAAAGCTATTTATAAGGAGGAAAACTTAGGTCATTATGGACTTGCTAGCAAGTGTTATACTCATTTTACTTCTCCTATTAGAAGATATCCAGATACTACTGTGCATAGATTACTTAGAACTTATTTATTTAATAATGATTTGAGTCAAAAAACACTAAGACATTGGGAAGAAAAGTTAGTTTATATTTCAGAACATTCTTCATCTCGTGAAAGAGCTTCTGTTGAATGTGAAAGAGAAGTAGAAGATATGAAGATGGCAGAATATATGGAGTCTCATATTGGAGAAGAGTTTGATGGAATGATTTCTTCTGTTACTAATTTTGGAATGTTTGTACAGCTAGAAAACTTAATAGAGGGACTTGTACCAATTCGTGATATGAATGACTTTTTCCATTATGATGAGGAGAGAATGACTTTAACTGGAGAAAGAAGTCATGTAAAATATATGATAGGAGATAAGGTATTAGTAAAAGTTGCAAGGGCTAGTAAGGAAGAAAAAATTATTGATTTTGAGATTGTAAAAAAACTTTAGTATAAGTAAATGAATCAGGGAGGTATCACGATGGAAATATTCAATAGAAAAGCAAGACATGATTATTTTATTTTAAAAACATACGAAGCTGGAATTGAGTTAACTGGAACTGAGATTAAATCAATTAGGCAAGGAAGTTGCAATATTAAGGATAGTTATGCGATTATTAGGAATAGAGAAGTATTTTTAATTAATATGCACATTTCTCATTATAAGGAAGGTAATATATTTAATCATGAGGAAACAAGAACTAGAAAGTTACTACTTCACAAAAAAGAAATTCAAAAGATTGCAGAAGAGATTGATCAAAAAGGACTTACTCTAATTCCTTTAAAATTATATTTTAAAAAGAATATTTTAAAAGTAGAATTAGGCATTTGTCAGGGAAAGCATAACTATGATAAAAGAGAGTCTATTAAGGAAAGAGATATGAAACGTTCTATAGAAAAACAATTAAAGAATCGATATTAAGTAATAATAAGTGTGATATATACACTTTTTTTCTTTTTTAATGTATAATTTGTTTCAAAATAGAAGATACTATGGTATAATATACTACACATGGGGCTGATATGGTTTCGACAGGAATATGAGAGCATAGATGGCAAGTCGTAGGCTTACGATACAAGCAAAATTAAATATAACTGGAAACAGTAATACTCAATTAGCTTTTGCTTAATTAGTGCAGAGGCATCTTATTATTCTTTATCTACGTAGAGTAATTAAGATTTAGATTTAGTAGATTATATCTTAGGAATGTCTATACCTAGGATGAATAGAATAGACTCGCTTATTACTTTGGTCGTTAACTACTTAAGTAGTAAGTTAAAAGAATTAGTTAACTAAACTTGTAGAGGTCTATGTAGCTGTATTTTTGGACAGGAGTTCGATTCTCCTCAGTTCCACCAGATTGATAGGAAACTCGGACAAATCAATTCCGAGAGTAATAAATTACTAGCTTAAATGCTAGTTTTTTTGTTATGTAAAGGAGTTGATTATAGTGTTAACAATAGAAACTAAAGAAACAAAGATAAGTGATGAATTAAAAAGAAAGATTGAAATGATAGGAAAATTTACAAATACTACTCCACTTATTACAAATGGAAGTGTCCTTAATCTTAAAGGAACAAACATCGCTTATGTAAAACCTCATACAGTAGTTATTAAGGAAAGATTATATTTCTTCTTTGAGGAATGTGATGAGGTGTTTATTGATAATTTATATCACAAAATCAAGATGAAAGATTTAGAAGAATTTATCAAATCTAATAATTAAATAATCATATCCCGAGTGTTATCCTATTTTATGTGTATTAAAAATGAAATTTAGTTTACTATTTTGTGTACGATTTAGTTTATTGAAAAATGACCTGTCAAGATGATAATATGGTATCATAGCTTATATATAGGCTGATTGAGAACTTGATTTTTAGTCTTATACCTAGTAAATATAAGGAAAAGTTAATTGTTAAGACGACAAAATGGTAGTTAGAAATACGAAAAAATTTCAAACATTTTATCCTTATTGACTTTAGGAAATCAAGTGTTATAATATGCTATGATAGGAGGAATTTATCAAAAAAGCACACATTTAATATAGTTTTAAAGGTTAACACAAGGGAAAAAATCTCTTGTGTTTTTGTATGAAAATGAAAGGAATGATGAATATGAGTAATAAAAAATTAAAAGTTGCTGTTTATTTAAGAATTGGAAGTTACGACAAACACGAAGAAGAAAAACAAAAAATTATCTCTACTTATATTGATGATGTAGAAATAGAAAAGATAGGAGAAAAAATAGAAATTAAGAATATAAACTTAAGAGAGTCGCTTTTTGAAGATATAAAAAATCATCATATTAAATATAATACTCCACTTGATTTATATATTTTTGAAGATGAAAGTGGCTCTCCTATTCCAATGGCTCATGGACAGTTAAAAACAAGAGAACAAGCTAAAGAATATGCAAATAAACTAAAGAAATTTTATGATATCAATTATTATGGAGTTATTCCTAATGATGATTTAACGAATATGAGTTTTCAACCTAAAAATAAATTAGAAAAGATAATTAGATTTATTCCTTTAAAAAGTGAAAAAACTTATCATCAAAAAAGATTTGAACTAGGAATACTGACTATTAATTTAAGCAATGTTTTAGATAAAAATAATCATTTATTTTATCAAGAAAGGAGTGGGGAATTATTAACAAATTAAATATAAAAAAGGAGTTAGTTAGATGAATTTAAACTATGCCATATTTAGAAGTGAACCTATTTATACAATCAATGATTTAGCACAGATAGGTTCTCATAATAAACGAGAAAAAAAGTCTTATAACTCTAATCCTGACATAAAAAAAGAATTATCAAAAAACAATATTGATTTAGTACCCTTATCGGATAAATACGTTAAGGGTTTTTATAATTTAACAAAAGAATATAAAAAAGAACACGAAGAACGTATGAACGTGATGCGTGAGGATCGAAAGAAAACTTATAAGCAAATGTTAGATAAATCAAGAAATGTTGTCGCAGATGAATTGTTATTTACTGCAACAAATGAGTTTTTTAATGATATGACAAAAGAAGATATACTTGATTGGGCTAATACTTGTATGGAGTTTGTTTATGAAGATTTAGGTTATACCAAAAATCCAGTGTTACATTCTACTATCAATTTAGATGAGAAAACCCCTCATATTCATTGTAAGAAGTTTGATAAAAGAACAAACACCGAAAGATATACCATTTCTAAAAAGCAATATATCAAAGATAAAATACATCTTTCAGAACTACAAGATAAATACCATAAAAGATTAACTGATAAAGGTTTTGATTTAGAAAGAGGAATTAAAAATAGTGATAATAAGCATATTCAAATTAAAGAATATAAAAAAGTTACAAGAAAAATCAACCAAACCCTAGATGTTAGAAATAAGAAGTTAAATAATGCTATGGAAGAGTTACAGGAAAAAGTACAAACAAATAAGGAAACTCTTTTTGATAAGGAATATGTCAAGATTAAAAAAGATACCTTTGATAGTATGAATAAGGTAATTAAGGAAACAAAAAAAGTTATGGAAGTTCAACCAAAACTACAACAAGCCTACAAAGAAGTAGATAATTATGTTCAAAGTTATCAAAGTCTACAAAAAGAAAATATGAATATTCAAAAAGAAGTGAAAATTTTACAATATAAAAATAACCAACTTCAAAAAGAAAAGGATAATCTTATTTCTTATTTAAAGGCTATTTTAAGGGCAATAAAAGCCTTTTTTAGAAAATTATTATTAACTGGTAACGAGAAGACAAAAGACACAACTACAAAGGAAATAAAACAATATTATGATAATGATGATTTTACTAAAAATGATGTATATGATATTGCAAGAGAAACGACCAAAGAAGATGAATTACTTGATTATATAGATTACGACTATTATTACGATAAAGATGATTTTTCCATATAAAAAAAAACACTAACATATAGCAATAGAGATGATAGTGTTTTTCTTATTTCTTTTTTTCAATAGTAACTGTAATATTCTTTTTTTTACACCAGTCTAGAAATGTATGTAAATATAGATTTCTTTCTCCAGTTTCTACTTTGGAAATAGTAGAATAACTTTTATTAACAGATTGAGCAAATTGTTCTTGTGTATTGTTGCACCATTCACGTAACATTATAACTATATCTTGGACTGGTATTTTAGTAATATCGGCTTTCATATCTTTTTATCTCCTTTCACTATAGGTGGTATCACTAATAGTATCGACAATATTACATCTTATATGAGATAATTAGTTAAAATCTTTCACTACTAGTGAAGAAGCGAGGGAGAAATGACTAAAAATAGAACTAATGTAGAAAATAAATATGGTATAGGAAATCTTGAGGGAGAAGGATTAGAAAAAGATAATAAACTTATGAAAGAGCAGGATCGATATATGGAATACTCTAGAGCCAAAGAGATTACTAATTATTTTATGTTATTTAAAAAATATGATAGAAAAGAAGATTGTTCCTATGGAGTTATGGCAAGCAGTATTTTACAAGAAATATTTCCTATTACTATAGAAAGAGAAAAAAGAATAATAGAACTATCTATAGATATTTTGTTAAAGGAATATGGTATTGAGGTTAAAATTGAAGATAGAGTTTAACTCTTTAAGTGAGTTATTTAGTTTCAATATCAAGTATTATAGATACTTAAATAATTATTCACAAGAAAAATTGGCTGAACTGTGTGATTTAAGTCCTAGATATATTTCAGATATTGAAAGAGGCCGTAAGTGGTTTGCTTTTTCTAATGTTGTAAGAATTGCAAAAGTATTCAATATTGAATATTATGAGCTTTTTATCAATACTGAAAGAGATATAAACATTATTAAGAGAATGAAATATAGTAGACAATATAATCAAAAAAAGTTGGGGAGATAGTATGAAATTATATTCAGTTAGAAAAATAGACAAACTAGGTAGAATTTGTATTCCAAAAGAATATACAAAAATATTAGATATGAAAGAAGATGACTACATAGATATACAATTATCGGAAAATGAAATTGTTTTAAAAAAGCACAAACAAACTATAAATTATGGAATGCTTATTAGTAATATATTAGTACAGGAAAAAGGTACAGAATATAAAGATTATCTAATTACAAATGAGGATATATCAAATTTCAAATTACTAATTAATCACTTTATTTTAGAAATGATAAAGAAAAAATAGAGCATTAAATTTCAAAAAATCGAAAGAAACGTTGTAACTAACGATTTTTTGGGAAACTTATTTGTTACTCCAAATAAGTAACACACTACGATATTGGCAGAGCCAATAACGAGTGTGCCAAAGGGGGAGAACCCTTTGGAAACCCCTTTCAAGCAACATATTACAAACTACGTAAGTAATATCGTTGCTTTTTCTTATGTAAGAAAAAGATATGCAAATTTCTATTTTTTTACATATCTTTTTCCTTGCATAAAATCATCATCGAATCTATTAACGTAATCCTTAATATTTCTTATTTTATCTCCACATTTTTGTAATGTTTCTCTATCAAATACAAGATATGGAGATTGTTTAATATCTGCATAAATAGGTCTATTATTGTAATTAACTAAAACACCATAGGGTTGATAAAGACAAGAGGGGAACGTAAATATCTCTAGTTTATCAAAGGTAAAGTTTTCGTCGTTTTTATCATAACCATACATACGATAGACATTTCCTTTTAAATCTACTATACTACCACATTCCTCATTATTTTCCCTAATACCCATTGTATAAAAAGAATCTGTAATTGGTCTTTTAATTAAATCCATATCATCAACTATAACAAATTTTTTTATCCGAGGAAGGATAATTCCTTGACCATATCTGTTAGTTATTTCATCGTAAAACATAATAGTACATAAATCAAGAGGATACATTGTAGGTTCCCATGTTTCATGTATTTTCTTTTCATAAGGAATTAAATCTTTTTCCAATCTTACAGTTCCTTTTTGGTTATCACGATAATAAAGGTGAGTTATATCATCTTGTTCTGCAACTATTACTTCTGCTTTTGTATTTACAATGTCATATACATCTTTTAAATCACTTATCGTACATGTACTGCTATCAATTTTTTCTCTTATTTTTTTTAATTCTTCTAACTCGCTCATAAATAGTTCCTCCATTAAAAGCTATTCTATTTTTAAGAGATTATGCAAATTATATGAAAATAGGCTACACAAATCACTTGTTATAGTATATAATTAATACAGTTAGTAGTTTATTACTACCTACTTTTTGGCAATAGAGTGGTTGTCGTACTTCCTCTTTTTTGGCACCATTGACGTTTCTGTTCGAACTTTTTCGGACATTGATATATATATAATACCAGTCAATGTAATTGGTATATTTTATTTCCACAGATAATTTTGCTATACTTGGAAAAATCTCTAGAGGGTATCTATAAAAAAAATCAAGTCAAAAACTTGAAGAAAGTCAACAATTATGGTATGATGAATATGTCAAGGAAACTTGCATAAAATAAAAAAGGGAAATACTGAACTTTGCCGAGTTGAGTACTTACCAAAAAAATTATTTTAGATTAGTACTTAATCTGTTGCAGATTGAGTACTATTTTTCTTATATAGATTACTATTTTACAAAAGTAAAAA
>CAJUJA010000035.1:0-11060 GCA_910586635.1 uncultured Bacilli bacterium
CCCTACACGACGCTCTTCCGATCTAAAACTTCCAATAATACAAGAAGTAATGATAATAATAGAATTTTTAAATGTAAAACCTCTCATCTTTACATTTCCCTCTTTATCTAGGTTTTGATTCCATGTAGAAAAACCTTTTATTTGTAATAAAGAAAAAACAAAAATATAAAAGAAGAATAAACCATATAATTGATTTTTATAGGCTACATACCCTGTAAAAAGGTAATTTATAAAACCAAAAATATAATTTATTCTTTTTTTGTCACTAGCAAAATAAGAATTCAAAAGTCCTGTTAAAAGAATAATTCCACCAATGATGACATCATGAGAAAAAATTCCCATGATCAATGAGAAGATTACACAAATACTACTAACTATCAAATATCTTCGTTTCATTATATACCCTCTTTTTTTACCCTATTTGTAAATAATATTTTCATTATTTGATCATATCTATTTTTAAAGAGTTTTTTTGACCTAGGACTCAGTTTTTGATAATCTCTTTGAAGTTTTCTAAATACAAACTCTGTTCCTTCTTCTAAGTTAAGGCCTCTAACATGAAAGGCATCACTAAAAAGTGAAGGAAGTGCATCAAAATGAGCAATCACATCTGCATCAGCAACGATTTGTTTTTCTATACTATCTCTAGGAAAGTCCTTCATTCCTCTATGATTTAGGACACACTTTTTAACTCTTTCTATTTTCTCTTTAGGATAATGATATTTTTGTAGGATTTGTTCTGCTAACTATTTCCCATATAGATGATGTTTTTCACGTGGTCCATTTTTTGTAATAATAGCAACATCATGAAGAAGTGCTCCTAACTCTACAATTTCTAAACCCGCATGATACCGCTTTGCCAAATCTTTTGCATTTTTTACTACAAGCCGAATGTGATCATAATAGATATCTAAGCCATCTTTTTCTTTATGGTTCTTATTTTTTCTAATACTTCTTTCCTAATTTCCTCCACAATATTCATGTTTTTCACATACTTTCTTTACAAAATTTAGTTTTTTTCTAATACTTCATCAAATAATTTTGTAAACATTTGATAAGATGGTTCCAATTCTTCTTTTGCTCTATCAAGAGAAAGAATTGCATGTTTCTCCTCTAATTTCATCTTTGCCTGTTCAATTTGCTCTAAAAATCCCATTTCTCTTTTAGCAACTACACCTAAAAAGGTAAAAACACCAACTGGGGCAATAAAACGATAGCAATCTGCATTCGCACATACTTCTGCTTCAATACAAGTAAAAGGAACATCCCCATGGTGAGCATCCACACAGTTGATAATTTTTTCATATTCCTCTTTTGTAATATCATAGTTTTTTAAAAACTGTTTCGAAAAATCAGCTGACATTTTCACATGTTCTTTTTGTTTACCTTCCTTCATTGCCTCACTTAAACAAATGTCCATAAGACATATACCTATTAAGACAATTTCTTGATCTGCCTGATAGATTTGGGCAAGCTCCCCCCTTTGGCTAGTGAAATTTCTAAATGTTTTGGTGCTGGTGGAATGTTTTTTCTAGCTAATTCTAAACATTCCTTTATTAATTGTTTTTTTGTCTTCATATTCTATTTTTTTCCTCCTTATTTTCTAATATATTACTGAATAATGTATGAAATATTTGATAACTTTCTTCTAAATCTTTTTTTGCCTGATCTAATGTTAATAAACGATACTTTTCTTCTAACTTAAAACTTAATTGTTCAATTTGTTCTTGTAAATTCATATTTCTTTTTGCTAATAATCCAAGATAAGAAAATACTCCCTTAGGATCAATAAATAAATAGCAATCAGCATTCAAACATATTTCTGATTCGATACAGGTAAAAGGAATACTCCCATGATGGCATTCTATACCATTAATGATTTTATCATAGTCCTCTTTACTAATATCATAGTCTTTTAAAAACTCTTTCGCAAAATCTGAGGCCATTTTTACATGCTCTTTTATATTTCCCTTCTTCTTTGCTTCTTGTAGTTTAAGATCCATAAGACAAATAGAAATCTTTACAAGATCTTGATCTGCTTGATATAGTCTTGCAAGATATACACCCTTTTCTAAAGCGAAATATAAAAATTCGGGTAATGCTACTTCCTCTTTTGCTAGCTTAAATATATCCTCTACTAGTTGTTCTTTACTTTTCATACTCATATCCTTCTTTACTTAAGACTTTAGCAAATAATTTACAAAATGATTGATAGCTATCTTCTAAATCCTCTTTTGCCCTATCAAGCGAAATAATTTTATGTTTTTCTTCTAATTTAGATTTTACCTTTTCTATACATTCTTCTAGGGAGCTTTGTTTTGATGTTAAAAACTGAAAGTAAGCAAAAACGCCTTTAGGATGAATAAACCTATAACAATCTGCATTGGCACAAATTTCTGCTTCAACACAATTAAAGGGAACACTTCCATGATGAGCTTCTATGCAATTGATTATTTTTTCATATTCCTCCTTTTTAAGATCATAATCTTTTAAAAATTGTTTGGCAAAGTCTGAGGTCATTTTTACATGTTCTTTCTTTTTACCAAGCCTTCCTGCTTCTTTTAATTTTATATCCATTAGATATAAACCAATAGCCACTATATCTTTATCTGCATGGTAAATGTTAGCTAGTTGTTCTCCATATTCAAATGCTACATAAATATGAGTTTTTGTAGTTGGAATTGTCTCATTTGCTAAAGAAAAAGCATCCTTTAATAGTTGTTCCTTACTTTTCATCAAAATTCATCTCCTCTATTTTATTTCATATCATTATTTCATTTTAGTTTCCATATATTTTTTAGTGATTTGAAAAACCTCATTAATTGGATTTTTACCATCGATAGTAAAATTAGCTTTTTTAATAAATTCATCAATTCCTACTTCATCTTTTAATCGTTCTTTTATTTTTATTTCTTCTAGAGCCTGTTTTAGTGAAATATCTAACCTCTTTGCCACTCTTTTATACCGAATTGCTGAGTTCACTTTTAAATATATGATGTTACAATCATATTTTTGATTTAATACTTTTAATACTTCTGTAACATATAAACCATCAATTATGATGGTATTACAAATACTTATTTGTTCATCTATCAATTGTAAAGTATGAACAGATAGCTTTTTCACAAACCCTTCCAGTCCCATGGCAAGATGACATTCCCGGATACGATTATAGCCTTGTTTATTAGCAAACTCTTTGCCCATATTTGCAAAACTAAGGAGTGGAATATCAAAGTATTCTTGTAATTTTTCACATAATGTAGATTTGCCTGCTCCTGTTCTACCTGTAATGATAAAAATCTGTTTCATGATTATTCCTTCTTTCTTGCAATCACAAATGTATTTTTTGTAATCCTTTCAATAATATCTAAATCTTGATAGTCTTCTTCAAATTTTCTAATTCCTTCTTTTAATTCCAGATCAGTAAGAAAGCTAAGATTAGAAGTTCCTCGATTTTTAAATCTACTTAAGTAGTTTTCCTTACTCTTTTTTATAGTGATTGATGAATGTTCTACTTCTACTTTTGAAAAACTAGATAATTCTTTTTCTAACTCATCAATCTTTGGATATCTTTCTTTATCGATTTCAAGAGTTTTTGGAAAATATTGAGCAGTAGATCGGTACTGCAAATCCTCATGAGAACATGTTTTTATAATTAGTAAGCCTCCTTTTTTTAAAACTCGGTAAGCTTCTTCTATTGCTTTTATTCTATCTTTTTTAGATAATTGTTGAATCATCATAATCATTGTGCAAATATCAAAAGAGGAATCATCAAAAGGAATCATCGTTGCATCTGCAACATAAGACTCTATCAGTTCCTTAGCCTGATTAACTTGGCTATCAGACTTATCAATACCGACTACCTGATATCCTCCTTTTTTCATCATCTTTCCATATTTACCAGTTCCACATCCAATATCTAAAATTTTCAAATTCTTAGAAGCTCCATATTTCTCAATTATATTCATTACGTTTTCCATATCATTTTCTGTATCTAGTCGAATATGATTGTACTTACGTCCTATTTTATGATAATAATCGTTATAATTGTTTTCCATTAAAAATCATCCCCATTTTATGAAGTACTAACTCTATTTTATCTTTCGTTATTCAGAAAATCCTGTTTTATCTTTTGTAGCATTTCTTCACTAACCTCATTTTTTGTTAATTTTTCAGTTAATGGCCAATCTTTATCAATAAACTGTACTCCATGCCTTATAACTGGCTTATCGTATCTTGGAATCGCTTTGAAATGTACAAAACTATCTTTCATCATATCCGCATGATAGTTAAATTTAACAGCCCCATACAAATTCTTACAAGAATTTTCAAAATAAGTACAAACAGTGAAAAACTCTGTCATCTCTTCTTTGGTTACTTCTGTTATAGAAAAGCATTCCCTTTTTAATAAAATAATACAAGTACCAATGGTGACTGGAACAGACTTTAACATTAAAATCCAATAATTAAATTCTTTAATAAATAACTCTTCCCTGTTAAATCTTCCTGCAAACTCATACATCAACCATTCCTCCTTCTTTTCTATATCAAATCTAAATCTAATAGCATCTTTTTATGATCATATGCCAATTCCATCTTTCTAATTTCTTCTTTTTGAAACCACCTAATCTCATCGCATTCACTAATTGGTTTTGGAACTCCACTTTTGATTTTGCACAAATGAGGTAAGCAAATAACTGTCTTTGTTGGATGCCTTCCAATGGTATCATAATATCTCCCTGTATAGATAATATCTGTAATCTCCACACCTATTTCCTCTTGGACTTCTCTTCTTAAGGCAACTTCCACTCCTTCACCCCATTCTACCATTCCTGATACTAGGCCCCAATAACCTGAAAAATTTTTACCAGTTCTATGAATTAATAGAATCTTTTTTTCTTCATTTATGAAAATGGCATCTACTCCAATAAAAGGTCTTTTTTTCTCCATTGTATCCTCCTTTTTTTATTTTATCATAAATTATTATTTTTAGAAATAAGCAGACAAAAAGCAAATCAATTTTCACGACTTGCTTTTACTTCTTTTTATTTATTAATGATTTCTGCTTTACATAATGATACAAAAGCAGGATTACTATTATTATTACCCACCACAACAACCATACCATATTCACTTCTTAAAATTTCTCCTTGAGCAACTGTCTGTCCTCCAGCATTGATATCTACATTAGTAGTTCCTGCCGGTAAATAAGAACGTGCTGCGGCCTCGCAATTGGCATCACAGCCTGTTGGAAGAGGATCTGGTGCTTGCAAATAAGTAATCGCATCATTATAAGTACTACTAGTAACAGTAATCGATGCAATTCTACATATAGATAAAGCCTCTTCAGGCACTCCCTGATTATTTACTAATTGGAAAAGTCCAGAATTAGGATTATCATTTGGTCCTGGTAATAAGGATCCTGGTCTACCACTAGCATTATTTCCACTTTCCATAGCAACGATTAAATTATCATTTGGATATAATGTGATTAATTGCTGTATAATATTTCTCATTTGATCTACACAAAAACATGTTGTTGAATTAGCATTACTTCCTGTTGGTCCGGTCGGTCCTGTTGGTCCTGTTGGTCCTGTTGGTCCTATTGGTCCTATTGGCCCTGTTGGTCCTGTTGCCCCTGTTGGTCCTGTTGGTCCTATTGGTCCTGTTGCCCCTGTTGGTCCTGTTGGTCCTGTGATTCCTCCAGATGGTCCCGTTGGACCCGTTGGCCCTGTTGCTCCAACACAAAATACGTATTTCCTCATACAGTTTCCATGTTTTTTATCATCACAATTTTCATTACAATTCCTATACATATAAACACTCCTTTCAAAGTATTATATGTAACCTTCTTTTTTTCACAAATTATAAATACATAGTAATATAAAATTTTATATAACGAAAAAATCACATTATTCATCGATAAGTGATTTTCATACTCAAATTTCTCTATTCTTTTCTTAACTTCTGTTTTTGATGCCTGATGCAATAGAATCTATACTAGTACCAGAAAGATTTCTTCCTTCCAATAAAGAATATAGTCTATCTTCTCCTACAATATTTTCTAAATGTTCTTGTAAGTTTTGATCATTTAATATCAATCTAGAAATTGCAGTAGAGTTTTTACCTTTTAATACCAATGCTCCATGATGGTGATAATAAAAATCTGGAAGACTTGTTACAGGAAAACAAATTCTATAATCAAAATCAGCATTTTTAAAATAATAGGCATCCCCTTTACCTGTTACATCAATCGCATCGATTAAAACATCTTCCTCTCTAGTAGACCATAAGTCACATTTAGAAGGATAACCATCTACTTCTTTTTTATCGGGCATTACCTCCACTGGTATTTCTTTTTCTTCTAATTTACTCATTATATATTCTCTTATATCAAAGTCATTAAATTTTTTTCCTAATAAATCTGTCCTTTGTAAAGCAACTAATCTAGCATCCCATAAATTCGTTCCTAATCTCATATCATCTAATGCCATATCTTGATTTACAAAAAGTAAAAATCCATCCCATATAAACCTAATATCTCTTTTATTTGGTTCAATAATATTAGAGGTAAAACCATTATCAAAGAAAGCAAAACATTTCATGTTTTCTAATCCCTCTAATGAATAATCAATTTGTTCTTTATTTCTAACTGAATAAAAATCTGGTAACTCATTAATATTTAACTCTTTCATATTTCCTCCCTAAACTTCTACTTTTTCTTCTTTTTTCTCATCATCTTCCCAAATACCCAAACTATGTTTAAAAACCATATCAATTTCTTCGGTATCATACTCGCATGGATCCCACTCCACACCATAATTTTTTAAAAATGATAACATTAATTCTATTTTTAGCCACTTACCATCATTTACTAGTTTTAATAATCCTGCTATCCTATTGACCATATATTTATTTAATACTTTCATATCTTGTTGTGAAAGTTGATTGTTCGCATGCATATCTTCAACTGGACCATTTCTAAAAATATAGTGAGTTAAAGCCTTTGAAATCCAATCAATATTATTATGATCTAACAATCTTTCTTTCGCACCTTGATTTAGATTTTTAAAAGTTTCTAAATTATTTTCTTCAAATCTTTTATAAAGATATTTAGCAGAATTTATTTTAATATCCCACTTATTTCTTTTGTTAACAACCTTACTACTACTCACATCATATAACTCTGCAATCATACTATTAGGAATATGTTCATCTATAAACAATTTTTCTAATTGGTCTTTTGTGATATTATCCCAATTTAAAATTTCCCCCTTATCTTTTTTCTCACATAACTCTTGATATGTATATAACATAACTACTCCTCCAATATTGAGACTAGTATATCATATTTTCTTTATTTTACAACTTTTAATTTTTCAAATAGTTCTAATCTATTTTCTTTAAAAACAATCGATGAATCATGAGTCTTTATCATTTTTATTACATCATCAATTAAAAACCACTTCACTTCTGATAATTCATCTTCTTGTATGACAAATTGGTTTTGTTCTAAATTGCATTTAATATAATAAAAATAAGTAATATGTGAATTAGTCTTTCCTCTAGTAATCTCCTTATCAAAAAAAGGAATCAAATCATCTTTTGAAAGTTTTAACCCCAACTTCTCTTCTGTTTCTCTAATAGCAGCATCCACTAACTCTTCTTTATGATCTACATGCCCTGCACATAACGCCCACTTATTAGGATCAAATCTTTTATTTGCACTTCTTTTTTGAAGTAAAGTCTCTCCTTTATCATTAACAATAAGTACCGCCACCTCATTATGTAATAAATTCTTATCATGTGCCTCATCCTTATCCATGACTTCTCCTGTAAAATTTCCCTCTTCATCCACAATATCGATTAGTTCCATATCTTCTCCTCCTTACTTTTTTCCCTTGCATTTAGTATTTGCAATTTACAATCCTCATCAAATCTTCCTGGCACCTTTTAGAAATTTCTTTCCACATCATCTATTGTTATCCTCCTTTATCATATTTACTATCCCTATATATTTCTAAAAATCAATGATAAATTTTTCCCTTTAAAAAAGCTATTGTTAGTCACCTCTACTATATGATTCATGCTACCCCCCCTATTTGAATTCAAATACTACCTTTCCTTTTCCATTCTTAGAAGTAATGGTTGCCACTGCTCCATTAATGATGGTCATTCTAGGAGAGACATGTCCAATATCAGCATTGATGATGATAGGAATATCTAAATCTCCTAAAGAATGCAAAATAGCTTCCTGAAAGGAAATATCATAATAACTTTTATTTATCATACTCCTTCCGAAGATAATTCCCTTGGTATAAGAAAACCATCCATTATCTCTAAACTTCCATAAAGTTCTAATTAACCCTTCACTACTTAACTCACAGTTATCAAAATACCAAACAATACCATCTTCCTTATATCTTTCTATAAACTCTTTGGTTTTATCAAATTTTGTTCCAAAAAGATCTGTTAAAATATCAATACAACCGCCAATCATCCTTCCTTTAATATGGATTTCTTCTTCTTTTCTTAAATTTTCCCAATACACCTTCTTTGTTAAATAGTAAGGTTCATCCCCAATAGTAGTATCTCTTTTTTTCTTTTCATATTTTATAAAACTATTCTGAGATAGTAAATTTCCTTTTAAAATCTCCAAATTGTTTTCTAAAGAAGAATGCCAAGGTCTCATTCCAAACGCTTTAAAGTTATTTGCATATATCGTTGCAATATCTAGGTTCGTTGTAATAGTAAATAAAAATCCTGTTGGATCAGAATAGCCTTGTAACCATTTTGGATTTTTACGAATGATAGAAAAATCACACTCAGATAACATTTCTAATAAGAAATCTCCACCGCAAGCACATATAATTAAAGAGACTTCCTTATTGTTCCACAGCTCACTTAACTGTTTTGCTTGTTCAACACTTGAACTACTTCTTCCTTTCAGGCTTGATCTAACATTTTCCGTTTCTATTATTTGAAACCCCTTTTCTTTTAATTGCTTGATAGCAGAATCTAAGCAATATAAATCCTGTTTTTCTATCACTCCGTCAGATGGTGCTGTAACACCAATATAATCTTTTGGTTTAATAAATTTGGGATAAATCATAAAATGTTCCTTTCTAACTCTACTAATTCAAATCTTCTACTTCTAAAATATGGTGATTCTCATCTACCACAAACTTTAGTAATAAATTGTGTTTTTGAAAATTATGCTGATATTTTTTATCTAACAATTCAGTAATTGCATATCTCCTTTCTTTTTTTAATAAATCTGGTATTGCAATAAAATAAGCCTTATTTTCATCAGTATTTTTAGGCGTCCCTTCAAAATCATGAGTAAGTGACACTTTCATTTTATAAATACGATTTGGATATTCAATAAAGATAGTTCCTATCAAATCTAAATTTTTAACATGAAGTGATGTTTCTTCCAAAAATTCTCTTTTAGAAGCATCAGTTGGGGTTTCACCTTCTTCTATTTTTCCTCCAGGAATATCGAGAAAACCAACATTTCCTTTTTGATACTCAATACAAGCTACCCTTCCATCATCAATTAAAAAAGTTCTAACTGCATCTCTGATTGGTTTTTTATTTTCTTTGTAATATTCTAATATTTTTTGATCTCTTAAAACTGCAAATTGAGTATAGTAAAGATCATGATAACTAGACGGCTTTAATTTTGGATAACAACCCTTTATTTTTTCTATTGCATCATCTAACTCCATCCATACAACTTCTAATTGTTCATCTTCTTCTTGATGCGTTCTATGTAATCTCCTTGTATCTTCTAAAACTTTTGAGATGTAAATATAAGAGATCTGTTTAAAATTTTTGGCACATCTTTCTTCTTCTACCAAACCTAAATAATTCATAATATCTACATAACAACCAGTTTCTTCTAAAACTTCCCTTTGAAAAGTCTCATATCCCTTTTCTTTATGTTCTACTCCACCACCAGGTAATTTATACTCATGTTTTAATTTTTTATGAATCACAGCAATTAAACCATCTTTATTTATCACAATTCCACGAGAGGCCATTCTAATTTCTGGATTACTCATCTTTTTAGACTCAAAACCTAAATCTTGATCTGTAATTTTAATAATAACACTCAAGCCTATTACCTTCCTTCTTTATTATTTTTTCTTCTAAAATTATTTTGTTTTGGTTTTCCATCAGTATTATGACTTTCTTCTTATAATTCTACTTCTATATCTGCAAGTAAGATTTACTACCACATTAACCTTTTACAAATAGAGGAAAAAGCATTTTGCTCTTCTACATTTAACCTACTAGGAATCCTATCTTTTTCTTCATATTTTTTAGTATAAATGGTCACTTACTTTAGATCACTCATTCTTCCTGTTTTACCTCTAGTTTGAATCATAAAGCTTTTGAAATCATTAGGCGAATTTTTTTTGGAATATGAATCATACAATACGAGATTCCATTATAAATATTAGTAGCAGAAATCATATCCCAATCTTCTTCTATTTGTCTAGGAGCTAATCACTGTCTTTTTATATTTCAAATAAAAACTTAGGCTGTTACATAAGCAATTAAAGTCTGAAATTGGTTTTTGTTCTAATTCCTCTATTCCTTGTTTCTTAGAGCATTCTGATAGAGTTCTACTGCACTTTCTAAAATAGATTTCATACAAATATCCTGTTCTCTTTGATATAGATCTTCATGATACGTTTTTCTATTATAGTCCAATGGTCCTTCAAAGCTTCCCCCCATATGAATATTTCACCCCAATCTAATAACCTACTGGATCAGTTAAATAATGAATATAATAAGATTCTTTCCCTAAATCCTCTAAAAGTAAACTAATATCTAGATTATCTAACTTTCCCAATTTTAATAAATGCCCACTAGGGATTTAAATCTAACTTCCTTACTCATAAACAAGAAACCTTCTGACATATATATTACCATATTATTACACAATTAGATATATTTATTAACTATAATTATTTTCGAGTTCATATTTTCTATTGAAAAATTCTATTAAATTATGATACTATAGAGAAAAATTTAATTTAGAGGTGATG
>CAJUJA010000035.1:11070-12335 GCA_910586635.1 uncultured Bacilli bacterium
TGGAGTTCAGACGTGTGCTCTTCCGATCTTTTAAAAATACTAGGAAGTGTTGCTCCTTATTGTAAAAATGGAAAAAACTGTCCAGGATATTTGCTAACAGAAGGTAAAGAAAAAATACTCTTAGATTGTGGAAATGGTATTACAAATCACTTAGATATGAAAAGGGATTTAGAAAATTTAACAATTTTTATCAGTAATTATCTGGGTGATCATTATGGAGATTTATTCTCTATTGCAGAAGCAAGTAGTCTTTTTTTAAAATCTGGCCTTTTAGAAAAAAGAATAAAATTATATTTACCTGAACTAGAAGAAAAATTAAGAACGCGTATGTATAATACGGAATTTTTTATAGAAAAAACAACGGATCAATATAGAACTGAAAGAATTAACCAAGAGTATGTAAAAAATATTGCTTACCATCATTTTGATGTGGAAATATATAATCAAAGTACTCAACTTCAGATCGGGAATATGAATATTTGCTTTTATCAAACTCTTCACCCTACTGATACATACGCAATGAAAATAGAAAGTCCTACTGGAAAGTTTGTTTATTCTGCAGATACTATTTATGATGAAAAAATTATAGAATTTTTTAAAGACGCTGATTTATTACTATGTGAGGCATCTCTTCTAAAAGGTCAAGAAAGAAATTGTAAACATTTGTATGCTTATGAAGCTGCTAAATTAGCGTCTAAAAGCCATGTAGAAGGGCTTATATTAACTCACTTCTGGCCTGAAACAGAAAAAAATGCCTATGTAGAAGAAGCAACAGAATATTTTAAAAATGTTGTTGCTGCAGAAGAAGGAAAGGTATTCAAAATCAAAAAATAAAAATACTCTAAAATTACACTGTTCAACTTTTGAGTGCCAGTTCAAAATAGGTTATTTTTCAATACTGCAGGTGACTAAAAAACCTTAAATACCTACTGTTCTTTATCATAATAATTTCCATAAGTATAAACTATGATATAATATTCTTAAGATTTAAAAAGTTTGGTGATTTTATGGACATAAAATTCTATTTAATAGGTTCTATCTTTTTAATTATTGGATATTTTCTTTGCAATCTTATAAAAAAAACTTTTGATCAATATAAAGCCCACCTAGAAAAAAATTATTTCCAAAATAAAAAAATAAATAGAAAAGATAATGATAAAATCAATGTACTCTATTATTCTATATTACTATTTTTAATGATACTAATGATTACTCATTCTATCTATATAAAATTTATTCCTTATAGTAGAACCGTATTTTTACAA
>CAJUJA010000035.1:12345-12579 GCA_910586635.1 uncultured Bacilli bacterium
TACTCTTTTCTAATGGAAAAAAATTAATTTACTATTTTCTAGATTATTATTTCAACATACTAAAAACCTTAATATTAACAGGTTTAACAATTAATCTATTAGTACTACAAAAAAATTGTATTCCTTTTTTTATGATAGGATTGACTCTATTAAATACTTTTATTATTATCCATTACTATTTCACTTCTAAAAGTATGAGAAAAAATATGAAAAATTGGGAATTTATTCTTCATT
>CAJUJA010000036.1:0-5983 GCA_910586635.1 uncultured Bacilli bacterium
AATGGTGCGGTTGAGATTTGAATAAAGAAAAAACAAACTCATGTTTGCTTTTTTTATGAAGATTTTTTTCTAGCTGTAACAATACCATATACGATACCACTAGTTACTAGTACTATAATTAGTACTGCTACAATATCGCTACTTATATTATCTTTTTTATTGGGTTCTTTCATTACATCGTAACGATCGTTGCTTTTTTTATTGAATTCTTTCTTAATAGTAGAAGTAATATCATCATTATAGCTACTGGCATACCCATTCCAAGTTTTTTTGCCAATGATAATGTAGGGAACACCACTTGCTTCTTCTCCCAATTTAGCGGCTACTTTTTTCATTAAATCAGCATTTTCTTTGTCATACCAAGTTTCATAATCAACTAGATTATAATATTTTCCAAATTCATCTTTGATACTATTGAAAAACTCCTCAGCCTCTTCACAATGTGGACATCCATCTCCCTTAAAGAAATAGATATTTATTTTTTCCTTTGCAACAGTTCCAAATGGTAATAAGAATAGGCAAGTAATTATCATTAATAATAAGTGTTTCATTTTTTTCATTTTTACATCTCCTCATATAAAATATATCATAATATTCTTATTTTTTCTACAAATTCAGCCATAAAAAAAGATAAAATTAGATTCTTATTTTATCTTTATATCCATTTCATCGAATATCAACTTAGCTTCTCTTAAGATTGTATTAGTTGTACTATATTGTTTAGTAGGTTTTACATTTACTGTTAGTTTTAGGGTTAGTTTAGAATCACTGTATCCTTCAACACCTTTATATTGTAGTTTATTGGTAGCGTCTTCTAATTTTTTATCACATCTTTTAATTAATTCTTCTATAGCTTTTTCTAGTTTTAAAAGATTTTCATCGCTATTAAAAGTAAACATAATGACTGCTTTAGAGTGATCCCTAGAGTAATTAATAATTTCGCCAATTAATCTATTGGCAAATATTCTTACATCGCCTCCATAATCCTTTACTTTTGTACTTTTAAGTCCAACTCCAATAACTTCTCCTGAAAATCCCTCAATATTGACATAATCACCAACACTATATTGAGAATCTAAAATAATCATAATACCAGCGATAAAATCTTTTAGTAAGTCTTGTAGGGCAAGTCCGATTACGATACCAAAAATACCAAGTCCTGCTAAAAAAGCGGTAACATCAACGCTAAATATTCCTAATATGATAATAATATCTGCTAGAAATATAATATATTTTAGTGTACTTACAGTCATGTAAAGAATTGTTAATCTTTTCTTTTTGTTACGATTGGCAGATTTTTTTTGAACTGCGATATATTTTAGGACACTTTCTTTAATGATGAAAAATAGTATAATACTGATTAAAACAACAAGAATTGATCCAATAAATTTGGAGGATAGAATAAATTCTACAGCTTTTGTCATAATTACAACCCTTTCTATTATTTATTATATCATAACGATAGCATAGTTTTAAAAAAAATAAAAGCAAAAGCAAAAAGAATTTAATGTTTTTTAATATTCTATACTTTGGATCATTTCATAATCACTGAAGATTTTCTTTTTTTAAATATTAGGAATTTTAATATGAATAGATAAATAAATATTGGTAATACTATAAATAGTTGTATCATAAATCTTAACTAGAGTGATCTAAAATAGAAAGGATGATAAAATATGTTACCAAGTAGAATATTTTTTGATAATTTTTTTGATGATATAGAACCATGGGGAAAAATGGGTAAGATGCTAAAATGTGATATTTATGAGGAAGAGAATCACTATATTTTAGAAATGGATGTTCCAGGTTTTAAAAAAGAAGATATTCATATGGAGCTAGAAAATGGGTATTTGAAAATATCAGCTGAGAGAATAATAGATACTAAAGATAAAGATGAAAAAAAGTACCTACGACAAGAAAGGCAATCTACTACAAGGTGTGAAAGGCAATTTTATGTAGGAGAAGTTTCTGAGGACGAAATTAAAGCTCAGTTTAAAAATGATATTTTAAAAATATCAATTCCTAAAGAGATGCAAAAACAAGAATCAAAAAAAGTAATTATGATAGAGGACTAGACTTAGTTCTTTTTCTTTTATTCGATACATTTTGTTATTTTGCTACTGAATTTATACAAAAAGATATCGATTTTTGGTTTTGCTACTGATAATATTTGTAATATAATGGCAGTGGAGGTGAGAAAAATGAAGTTTTGCGATAAACTAGCAAAGCAAAGAAAAAATAATAATCTTTCTCAAGAACAATTAGCCGATCAACTTGGTGTTTCAAGACAGGCAGTATCGAAGTGGGAGTCAGGGGCTTCCTATCCAGATATGGAAAAAATCATTCAAATTTCCAATGTTTTAAACTGTACTTTAGAAGACTTACTAGATGATGGGACAATTAAATCTGGTTCCGTACAACACTCTAAATTAAATTTTAACAATTATTTACAAGATTTATTGAAATTTGTGACTAAAACTTATAATATGTTTTGTAGTATGAATTTTACGCAGAAAATAAAATGTATTTTAGAGGTAGTGTTAATTGTATTTATCATCACGGCTCTTGGGGGTCTTTCGTTTGCAATTATTGATGGAATTACTTCTAATGTTATTAGTTTTATTCCCTATCCCTATCATAATTATGTTACTCAGGTATTTGATGGCATCTATATTATTGTTTTATTAATACTAGGGGTGATTATTGCTCTACATCTATTTAAGATTAGATATTTAGATTATTATATTACTATAGAGGATAAAAATGCAGACAAAAGAACACTGGAAAAAGAGGTTTTAGATAAGCATGAATTTATAGATCCTTCTAAAAAACAAAAAGTGATTATTAGAGATCCTAAACATTCTTCCTTTAGTTTCTTCTCTTTACTTGGAAAAATCATGATGTATACAGTTAAAGTTTTTGTTGCAATGTGTTCTATGCCGTTAATTTGTCTTTGCTTATTCTTTGTATTTTTAATGGTTGTTAGTATTGCTCATATTAGACATACCCTATTATTTTTGTTTATTATGATTGCATTTTCAGGGAGTGTCTTACTATCTTTCTTAATTCTATACTTTATTTATAATTTTATATTTAGTAGGAAGCAACCTTTAAAGGTTATATTTATCTTGTTTATTTCTAGTTTAATCTTAATGGGAACCGGGGCTGGCCTTTCCTGTGCAACTGTTTTGAATTATGATACTTATAATATTTCGAAAGTTGGTAAGATTACTACAAAAACAGAAAAAATAGAGCTAAAGGAAAATACCAAATTATATTTATTAGATAATTACGAGAAAGAGTTTGTTATTGATAATTCATTAAGGGATTTAAGATTGGAAATTACTTATCCAGAAATGCTTAGGTATTATATTAGTCATGATGAGGAAGAAGTAGATTTTGTTGATGAAGAGAAAAAAGTTGATAGTTATCATTTATATACCGAAGAAGTAGATGTTTTAAAAATGTATAGGATTGTAATTGAAAATTTAAAAAAGAAAAGAATCATTGTGTGGGATGAGAATACCGTAAAATTAAAGGTTTATCTATCACAGGAAGCTTATGATCGATTCTTTAAAAATAATTCTTAATAAAAAGCTAGTCATTCTGGGCTAGCTTTTATCAGTATACTCTCTTAGTTCTGCATTATTATAACTATAGCATTCTGTATCCCCGTCTTTAGGTATTCCATAAAAGTAAGAATGAATCGCTCTAGCAACACCATTGTGGGTAACAATTAAGATGTTCTTATCAGTATACTTTTGTTTTAAATCATCTAAAAAGGACCAAATATTATGATAGAAGTCTTGTATTTTTATGGCAGTTCCATAGGTTAAATTTTTATCATAATTCCAATAATTGGCGTAATCAAATTCACAAGTTAATTTTCCTTCTAAGTTTCCACAATCTCTTTCTATCAATTTTTCACTATAAATAACTTTTTTTTGATGATAAGAATTAATTGTATCACAGGTTCTTTTAGCGCGTTTTAATGGAGAACATAGAACAAAGTCGTAAGATAGTTTTTTTATCTTTTCAGCAGTTTTTAAGGCTTGCTTCCTTCCTACTTCATTTAAATCTTTATCGGTTAAACTATACATTCTATTTTCTACATTTCCATCAATTTGGCCATGCCTTACTACATATAATTTCATACTTATTTCACAAATACTCCTTTTTAGAATTTAAATATTTTTCTAGATATTGCCAACAACTAATTTTATTGGTTAGACCATCATAATTATTATAGATTCTTTTTAAAATTTCTTCCTTGGTAAACCACCTAATATCTTGAACCTCCTCTTCTTGTAAGATAATCTTAGAAAGATCAATCTCTTTTTTTACGATGTAATATTCATTAAAATGACGATTAATAATTCCCTTTTGTGTATTAGTAGATCTAGTACATCCAATAAATAATAAATCATGAACTTCAAGGTCTAGTCCAATTTCTTCTTTCGTTTCTCTAATAACCGCTTCATATCCAAACTCATCTTTTAAAACATGTCCTCCTGCAGTTATATCCCATAAATTTGGCCATAGTTTTTTATTGGAACTTCTTTGTTGAAGTAAAATTTCGCCTTTAGAATTTATTATAAGTACAACTACTGCTTTGTGATAAAATCCTTTCTTATGGCATTCTTCTCTACTAGTCACTTCCTTTTTAAATTCTCCATCCTCGGTTAATATATAAAAATACTCTTCTATAAATTTTTCCTCTTTCTTTTTATATATTTTCGGTTAATGTTTTAAATAAATCCTCAATAATTAAATTCGTATTCAAAGATGATACAAATTTAATTGGGTGTTTATTATTTGTAAATTCGAATGAATTATCCATTAATATATTAGGACAACTAATAGCTATTGATTGAAAACACTCTTCGTTAATTACAAAAGCAACAACGGCAATATCCCATAATGGCCATCTTTTGGTAATTCCATGAAATCTGTTTTTAAACACATAATATAAATAATCACATAAATCATTTTTGCCCTTTATTTCTGCCTCTAATTCGTATATAGATACTACTAAATTAGAGGTGATAGGGGTACAAGGGATAACGGTTAAATCTACTTTAGAATGAAAGACATATTTAGTACTTTCTATATCTTGTCTAAAATTAAAATCATGGTTGTTACCAAAAAGAAAGTTTGTCCCCAACCAAATTAATTTCATCTTTTTGATAATATTTGGTTCTTTCTTCATAGCGATTGCAATGTTTGTTAAACATCCCGTTGCTAGGATATAGGTCATTTCATTAGATAAACAGATTTCAATAATTTTTTCTACTGAAGGAGAAATTTCTTCATATCCTGCTGTCATATAATTTGTAGACCCTTTGTATATATTTGATTTATCTTTGATTTCTAAGTAATCATATATTTTTGAAATTTCATCAAAGCTATCATTGATAGAATCTGCAACAGAAAAATCGTATTTAGAATGTTTGAATGGGCAAATAGTAATGGCTTGAATGTTAAGTAGATGTTTCTTTTTTAACAAATAGGCTAAGGCAAATTGATCATCTGCTTCGTTAAAAGTATCTGTATCAAATATGATGTTTTTCATTTTTCAATACGATGAATTGCTAATTCTTTATATCCGGTTGTTTCATCAAATTCTCTTTCAAATTTAAATTGCTTAAACTCTAATAAAGCAACTTCGGCAGTTGTATTAACAATGCACTTTTCCATTAAATGTCCACCAAAGGTATTACCAAATTTATCAGATACAGATATATGAATATGAACGCCATTTTTTGATAATGTTCCAGTTACACTTACAATTTCAAATGCTCCTTCTTTTACTAAATAATCATTAGCTTCCGCTAGTCTAATATTTAGTTTATCAAGACAACCAACGCAAGATAGAATAACACCTGAGATATTATTCTTAATTGCAAAAACTGCTGCCTGCGTTCTATCAGAAACATCAATTTTTTTAAAAGGATTGCTGAATGAAGGGAGATCGGAAGAGCAC
>CAJUJA010000036.1:5993-12464 GCA_910586635.1 uncultured Bacilli bacterium
TCTAAAACAATGATACATACTCTTCACCTCTTAAAGATATTATAACTGATTTTATAAAAAGAAAATAGTATATCATTTTAATTTTATCCTATTTTTTAATTTTTAAGTTTTTTAATCCATGATAAATTTTAAAAGCAATATGATAAGTATGATACCAAAACTTAGAAATTACTAAGTCAAATTCGCCAACTAATTCGACCACTTTTCCACCGAATCCTTTTTTGAATAAGTAAAGTCCATATAAAGGATTTTCTTCATTGAAGTCTCCAGTAATTCCATAAAAGTTATATCTGTCATATCCATGGTCTATTGCATATTTACATCCTGCCCAATGAACAGTATAAGCAGATTGGTATTCCATAAACTTTTCATAACTACCCCCAACTAAGGATACTACTTCACATCCATGGATTAAAAATAAAATTCCGCCTAAAACAATCTTTTTTCCATGTTCGCTTTGTAATATTTTTACTTCCTCAATTTTCTTTTGGATTCTATGAATATTATTTTCTGCTTCTTTTTGTTTTGATAGGTATTTGTTTTCATTCATTTTATTGATTCCCTGGTCATGCTTCTTTTTTCTCTCATCATAACTTTTTTCGCATTCAGCGGCCTCTTTTTCTAAGTTATCTAATAATTCATCAGTATGAAGTTCAGCTAGTAGAATTTTTAAGATATGATTAGGAGCTAGATTTTTATACATATTTTGATAATAGGAAAGTGGTCTATCGATGAATTGTCTTCGATCACCTGTATGCTGCATAATATCTTTGAATTTTTCTAATTCACTCTCATCTATTTCACGGGTTTTAATACATAATCGTTCATTTTTTCTAATGATTTGTCTGGTTTTGGCTTCCATTTTACTCATAACATCTTTTACTGTTTTATCTTTTGTGTCTGTAACAAAAAGCCACCTAGGTTGCAAGGTGTCTTGCATCAGATTAAAACCAAAATGTTGGTATCCTAATTTAACTAAATTTTGAAAGGCTTTTTTGTTATTTTTTCCCTCTGGTACTACCTTCCCATCAATATCACGTTCTTGGTAAATAATATAAGGATCGAGTTTAATAAAGATAGCTTTTTTATCTTTTGCATATTTTTTCACATGAGTTGTAAATTCACTTAATATTTCGTAATTATTATAATCAATTAAAAATCCTCTAGGGGCATAAAACATGTTCTTTTTAATTAATGGAAGCTCTTTAGAAAGAAGTAAAGTACCAGCGATAATTTTCTTTTTTTCTATGAGTGCTAAATAATGACTTTTCCATCCATTCGATTTTTTTAGATTTCCCCATGAACTTGTTTGATTAAAACTTGCTTGTTCGTGTTTTTTGGCAAAAGTATCAAACTCTTTTGCCGTTATTGTTCTAAATTCCATAACCATACACCTCTATATGTTTAGTATGGCTAAAAGGTACCATATTATAGTATAAAACAATGCAAAACAAAATGATTTTAGAATATATCATTGATTTAAGAAATAATTTTTCAAAAAAAAACACAGTATAATATGTAATGTGTTTTTGTATTACAATGAAATTTTTATTTTCATACTACTATATACTACTATTAGCTATACTACTGCTAAAAATATAAATGGCAGGGGATGAGAGAATCGAACTCCCAACAAAAGTTTTGGAGACTCCTATTATACCATTTAACTAATCCCCTATATTGAATTAAAACAAAGTTCACTGCATATTACATATTGATTATAGCATATAAAATTTTTGGATTCAATAATAATAAATAGATTTCTTAAATAAAGTGTGATATCCTTATAATAGGAGTGAGTATATATGACTAAGAAAAAGAGAATGAGTAAAAAGGATAAACGAATTATTGGTATTTGTATCTCTCTATTTATTTTATGTATTGTAGGGCTTGTTTTATATTTTCTATATTTTAATGGGGAAGAAAGTGTCATAAAGAAAAAAGAAGTAAAAAAATTAAAGATAGTAGATGAAGATAGTAATCAAAGACCTATTGCAGTTATGATTGATAATAATGTTGGATATGATACACATGCTGGACTTCAGGATTCTTATCTTAATTATGAGATTATTGTCGAGGGTGGTTATACTAGAATTATGGCCTTATTTAAGGATAAGAATGTTGATTTAATAGGACCCGTCCGTAGTTCAAGACATTATTTTCTAGATTATGTATTAGAAAGTGATGCTATTTACTCACATTATGGATGGAGTACTTATGCTGAAAATGATATAAAGACTTTAGGTGTTGATAATATTAATGGATTAACAGCTGAGTCTGCTTATTGGAGAGATCGTAAAATAGCAGCTCCTCACAATGTATTTACTAATATAGAGACTCTATATAAATACGCTGAGCAAAAGGGATATACTACTAAGACTGAGGATTGGAAGTTACTCAATTATAGTGTAGATGAAATTAACTTTAAAGGACCAAAAACGAATAAGGAAACAGGTGAAAAGGAAGAAGATCCAAGAATAGTTGCAAATACTTTATCTTTAAAGTATTCTAATAATCAAACAACTAGTTATCAATATGATGCAGAGGCTAAGTATTATTTGCGTTTTATGGACGGAAAGGAGCATCTTGACAAAAGTACGGCTCAGCAATTACACTATAAAAATATAATTATTCAAAAGATTGAAAATTATAGTTTAGATAGTTATGGAAGACAGGATTTAAATACCGTAAATGATGGAAAGGGATATTATATTACGAATGGATATGCCTTGCCTATTACATGGGAAAAGATGGAACGAGACGAAAAAACTGTATATAAATATTTAGATGGTAGTCAGGTAAAGGTTAATGATGGAAATACCTTTATTCAAATTATTCCTATAACTACAACGCCAGAATTTAATTAAAAGGAGAGAAAATGATGAAAGTGGGATTATTTGGAACAGGAGCGTATGGAATGGCTCTAGCATCTATATTGGAGGAAAATCACGTAGAAGTAACTATGTGGACAAAATTTCAACAAGAAAAGGATGCTTTGGTAAAAAATAGAGGTAATGATCAACTAATTAAAGATTTTAGGCTATCTGAATCTGTTCAATTTACTACAGATGTTTTAGAATGTTGTAAGGATAAACAGCTACTAATTATAGCAATTCCAGCAGCGTTTGTTAAAGATTTGTGTAAGGAACTTGCAAATTATTTTAAACCTAACCAACATATTTGTATTGCGTCTAAAGGAATTGAACAGAATACGGGATTATTCATTCATGAAATTGTTACTCAATATATTCATACAGATCATATTGCTGTTATTTCTGGGCCGTCGTTTGCTAAGGATGTTGTGGAGAAAAAGCCAATTGGGTTAACTCTTGCTACAAAAGATGAGGGAACCAAAGAAGTGGTAAAAGACGCACTAAGAAATTGTTATGTTAAATTAAGACATACTGAGGATATCGTAGGTACTGAAATATGCGGCTCTATTAAAAATGTTATTGCATTGTCAGCGGGCATGTTAGGAGGCTTAGGTGGTAATTCTTCAACTAGTGCTATGTTAATAACAGAGGCTGTACATGATATGGAAGAAATTATAGATGCTTTTGGTGGAGATCCTAGAACCGTTTTAAGTTTTGCAGGTTTTGGAGACTTATTATTAACGTGTACTAGTACGAATAGTAGAAACTTTTCATTTGGAAAAATGGTAGGACAAAAAATGGATAAGTCAAAATTAGATCAGTATATAAAAAATACTACAGTTGAGGGGTACTATACACTGGAGTCCATTTATCAATTATTAAAGGATAAAAAGGTCAAAATTCCTATTATTAGTTTAATTTATGGAATCATTAATAAGAATAAGGATCCAGAAGAACTATTAACCTTTTTAGTAGAAAAGATATAATAACTTTTCTTATCTTATAAATTTATGTTATACTAATACTAATTAAGATTTTGGAGGGAAATATATGAAAATTATTTTTAAATCATCTATTGGGACGTCTATTATATTAATGATATTAGGATTTCTTTTGATTTTTCAGTCAGAGGCTACTATTGCTACTATTTCTTATATTGCTGGAGCTATTTTAATAGCAGCTGGAGTTCTTGCCTTAATTCGATTTGTGAAAAATTCTAAAGAGGCAACAGCTACTTTGAGTTTAGATATCCTCTATGGGATTGTAACTGTGATATTAGGGGTCATTGTTATTATGAATCCACATGCGATAGCTAGTATTTTACCTATTGTATTAGGAATTGCAATTATTATTAATAGTGCTAGCAAACTTCAGTATGCATTTGTTTTAAAGAACGATAATAACAATTTATGGAAAGCAACCATGACTATTGCAATTATTAGTACGATTTGTGGTGTGGTTTTACTATTTAATCCATTTGCTGGGGCTGTTTTAATTATGAAAATTGTGGGTATTTTTATTCTAGCATATTCGATTTTAGATATTGTATCAACCGCTATTATAAAAAAGAATGTAGATGAATTTAAAACGGTCATTGACTCATCTGATATTGGGGAGGCCGAGATTGTGGAAGAAGATAAGAAGCAGTCTTCTCGCAAAAAAAGGAAAAAAAAGTAATAGAAATAATTGTATAATGTTAGAGTCAAAGTGACTCTTTTTTATTGAAAAAAAGTTAGTAATCGTGTATACTCATATAAGAGACGAGGTATTAGCGTGGAAAACTTAGAGATTGGAAAAAAGTATACTATTCATAGTTATAAACATGATAGTAAAATTCATAGAGCTTGGGATGAGGCTGTATTATTAGAAATTCATTCTGATTATTTAATATTTGGGAATGAGAAAACTAAGGTTACAGAATCAGATGGGAGAACTTGGAGAACAAAGGAACCTGCAGTATTATACTTTTTTAAAGATAAATGGTATAATATTATAGGACAATATAAAAAAGATGGTATATATTATTATTGTAATATAGCCTCTCCGTTTATTATAGAGGAGGACACTATTAAATATATTGATTATGATTTGGACTTACGAGTCTTTCCCGATGGGTCCTTTAAGGTATTAGATTGTGGAGAATATAATTATCATAAAGATATTATGGGGTATTCTAAGAAATTAGATATGATTTTAAAGGATGAATTATCAAACTTAATAGGTCAAGCAAAAAATAGAAAGTTGGCTTTTGCTTATGGAACAGTAGAGCATTACTATGAAATTTATAAAAAAGTAAAAAATAATTTTGTAATAGAGTAATTAATTTATCTTTATCACATATATTATAGTATAAAAATAAAAAATTTGATTTTTTTGTTTTTTTTTGTTGACAACTGGAGAGTGCTTTGATATATTAAATGGGCATGTTGCAAAAAACATGTAAAAATCCAGAAATAAATAAATTTTTGGTTGACAGTAAAGAATGTTTTGGTTTGTTATTTAGACGTTTTTTAAATTTGTAGAGAATTGTCAATAGAAATCAAATTATCCTTTTAGAGTTTTTGAATATTATATATATTTGGTTTTTTAGATTATAAATTTCGAATTATGGAATATGATAAAACGATAAGTGTTAAATACTTGTCTACCATGATGTAAAAAAAATATTAAAAACTTTAAAAAAAGTGTTGACAATAAAAAATTTATTTGTTATATTGGTAACGCAACTCAGTTATTACAAGTAGTGAGTTGATCTTTGAAAACTAAGCAAAACGTCAATTTTGAGTAGCTAAGGATATTTTAAATTAAATAAACAAACTTAAATAAATTTTTATTGAGAGTTTGATCCTGGCTCAGGATGAACGCTGGCGGCATGCCTAAGACATGCAAGTCGAACGAGATGGCCCATTGAAGAATGAGTGCTTGCACGATTTTGGATTTGGATCACCATCTAGTGGCGCAAGGGTGAGTAATACGTGGGTAATCTACCTTCGAGTCTGGAATAACAGTTAGAAATGATTGCTAATGCCGGATTATATATTTTGTGATACGTCACATAATATTAAAAGGAGCCTTTAAAGCTTCGCTTGAAGATGAGCCCATGCCGTATTAGCTTGTTGGTGGGGTAATGGCCTACCAAGGCAACGATGCGTAGCCGACCTGAGAGGGTGATCGGCCACACTGGGACTGAGACACGGCCCAGACTCCTACGGGAGACAGCAGTTAGGAATATTCGACAATGGGGGAAACCCTGATCGAGCAATGCCGCGTGAAGGATGAAGGTCCTATGGATTGTAAACTTCTGTTGTTAGGGAAGAACGACCTATATAGGAAATGATATAGGAGTGACGGTACCTTTCAAGAAAGCTCCGGCTAACTACGTGCCAGCAGCCGCGGTAATACGTAGGGAGCAAGCGTTATCCGGATTTATTGGGTGTAAAGGGTGCGTAGGCGGTTAGATAGGTCTATGGTTTAAGCCCGAGGCTTAACCTCGGTTCGCCATAGAAACCGTCCAACTTGAGTATGGTAGAGGCAAGTGGAATTTCTAGTGTAGCGGTAAAATGCGTAGATATTAGAAGGAACACCAGTGGCGAAGGCG
>CAJUJA010000037.1 GCA_910586635.1 uncultured Bacilli bacterium
ACGACTTATTGCTTTTTTTCTATATTAGTGGTGTCACATCAATTGTAACGCTACAGAGAAAAATAAGATTGACATCATATTTTTCTTTTCATATAAAAGTATTTCATGTATAATAAGATAAGGTGATGATAATGAAAAAGATATCAATTTTATCTTTGCATTTAGGATATGGTGGAATTGAAAAATCAATTGTTGCTTTAGCAAATCTCTTATGTGATAAATATCAAGTAGAAATTGCCTGTATTTATAAGCTATATGATAAAGAGGCATTTGAACTAGATAAAAGAGTAAAAGTAAAGTATTTAATTCATAGTAATTTACCAAAAAGAGTAGAGGAATATAAGTTATTATTTTTTAAATTCCATTGGATAAAACTAATCAGAAAGCTATGGAAAGATTATTTTAAAAAGTTAAAATTTGTAGCTTTTTTTAAAGATGCTTTTCTTGGAATCTCTATGTATCCCAAAAGAGCTAAAGTTATGAAGAATTATATTAAAAACTCTAATGCTAATATTATGATTTCTACTAGAACCTTTTTAAATGAATGGTTAAGCGAATGTAGTAAGGATAATGTGATAACAATTGGTTGGGAGCATAATCATTATCATGATAATATGAAATATGCAGTAGATGTAATTAGGAGTTGCAAAAACTTAGACTACTTTGTGCTAGTGTCTAAAGATTTATATCAGTTTTATAGAAAAAAGCTAATAGACCATAAATGTAGATGCGTTTATATTCCTAATATCTTAGATACCATTCCTGCAAGACTTGCAAAACTAGAGCAAAAACGATTAGTTTCAGTGGGTAGACTTTCTAAAGAAAAAGGATATTTAGATTTATTAAGAATTTATAACGTCTTAGTGAAAGAACATCCAGATTGGACTTTGGATATTATAGGAGATGGTCCAGAAAGAGAAGTTTTAGAAGAATATATCAAGGAACATCATTTAGAAGAAAAGGTGACTTTACACGGTTTTCAGGGAAAAGAGTATATTGGTGAAATTCTAAATCAATCGTCTATTTATTTAATGACATCTTATACAGAAAGTTTTGGAATTGTTTTGATTGAGGCAATGAGCTACGGTCTGCCCTGTGTTGCCTTTTCCTCAGCTGAAGGTGCCAAAGAGTTAATTAACAGTGGTAGTAATGGTTATTTAATAAAAAATAGAAACAATAGGGCTTATATTAAAAAAGTTGAAGATTTAATGGAAGATATAGAAATCAGAAAAAGAATTGGAAAAATGGGAAGAAAAAGCATTAAAAAGTATAGTGGAGATGAAGTAATAAAATCCTGGTTAGATATGATAGAAAGTTAGATGATAAAAAGTAGAAAAAATGATTAAGATTTTTGTTTTTTCTACTTTTGTTTTTATTTTATGATATACTACTATTAGGTGATGATAATGAAAAAGGTATTGTTTATATCCTCAACTGGGGGACACTTATCTGAGATGTTACAGCTAAAAAGTATGTTTGAAAATTATGATTATCACATTATTACAGAAAAAACCAAATCAAATATTAGCCTAAAAGAGGACTATAAAAAAAGAATTAGTTTTTTAATTTATGGAACGAAAGATCATCCAATATCATATCCATTTAAATTACTTGCTAATTGTTTTAAGAGTCTTTATCTTTATTTTAGGATTCATCCAGATTATATTATTACAACAGGAGCTCATACGGCAGGACCTATGTGTCTAATTGGAAAAATATTTGGAAGTCGTGTTATTTATATAGAAACATTTGCCAATATGAATAGTAAAACGGTTACAGGAAGATTATTATATCCATTTTCTGATAGATTTATTGTTCAATGGAAGGAAATGAAAAAACAGTATAAAGACGCAATAGATGGGGGATGGATTTATTAATGATATTAGTTACACTGGGGACACAGGATAAAGATTTTTCGAGACTATTAAAGGCAATTGATAGAGAAATAAAAAAAGGAAATATTAAGGAGAAAGTAATCGTTCAAGCAGGATACACAAAATATTATTCTGATAATATGGAGATATTTGACTTAATAGAACCAGAAAAATTACATAACCTTGTAAAAAAGTGTAGTCTTTTAATTACCCATGGTGGAGTAGGCTCCATATTAGATGGAATTAAAAATGGTAAAAAAGTAATAGCAGCCTCTCGTCTTAAAAAGTATAAGGAGCATACCAATGATCATCAGAAGCAAATTGTAAAGAAATTTGCCGAAGAAGGGTATATATTAGAACTAAGAGATATGCAAAAACTAGATAAAATGCTAGAAAAGGTAAAAAATTTTAAACCTAAAAAATTTAAGAGTAATACGAGTCATTTTATTAAAGGAATTGATAACTATATAAAAGAAGATAATCATACTAGTTGGTTTAATAAATTTCGTTTTTTATGTAGTAATGGTTATATGGGATTTGCCCTAAATATCATTAATTTATTTCTATTCTGTATCTTTTTTGGAAGAGTAAATATATATTACAATCTCTTACTTTCTTACTTTATAACACTTTTACTAAGTTTTGTATTCAATTGGTTAATAAACATAAAATATAAGGGCAATTGGAAAAATTTTTGGATTACTAGAGGGATGGTTTTAATCCTAGATTTCGATTTGATGTATATTTTTAAGAATATGATTCACTATCATTTAATTGATTCAAAGTTTATTATAAATTTGATCACTCTTATTTTAAGTTATATTATAATAAAGTTTTGCTATCAACATGAAAATAAGTAATAAATAAAGTGATTAGTGTTTTACAAAAAATAATATTTCTGCTATATTTATAGAGTAGGTGATAATAGATGAGTAATAAAAAATCAACACTTATCTTAATTTTGTTAGGAATTCTTTCTATTGTACTAGGATTTATTATCCTGTTTATTTCAAATATTAAAAAAGATCAACAAGAAATGAATCGTAGAATGACCAAAATTGGTAGTAAATATGATACGTTTAAAAATAAAGTAGAAGAAATTAATGTAGTAAGGGATAATCTACATAAAGAATTTTTAGATACAATTTATTATGAAACTTTTTCAGAAAATGAATTAAAGTATAGAAAGAGTTTATACAATTATGAAAAGCAAGTAACAGATTTAAGTAAAAAAAATTCTACATTAAAAGAGTATTGTAAAAGCGGTATTTACTATTCTTCCAGTGATGTGAATAATAAATGTAATGCTTTTAATTTAGCATATGAACAGTTAATCAATACCTTTGTAGATGATGTCAATAAATATAATGGAAATATTGCACAGTATAATAAATGGTTAAAAGAACAAAATAAAAATGAGAGTGAAAAGATAGAAAATTATGAAACTAAGAAAACCTATATCGATTATAATAAAGATGGACAATATTCAGGTAAGGAAGAGTAGTTATGAAGGATGAAGAAATTGAAGTATTATTATTAGATGATCAAGAAACTGTGGAACATTCAAAAAATAAACAAAATATCAATCAAAAAAATAAAAGTAAAAAGAAGAAACTAATCATTGGAATTGGTAGTAGCTTTGGAGGAGTTTTAGCAGTGTTACTCTTTCTATTTTATGGTCCATGGAGTGGTTTTCGTAATTTTTGGATTACAACGGCTATGACCACAATGAATCATAGATATTTAGCAACCTCACTATATAGTGATGAAACGATACAAAGGGTTTTATCACAAAATTCCATTATAGAACCAAATGGAATATCAAATCCTAATTTGATTCAATTTAATCGATATGGAAAAACAAAAAGTTATAAAAATAAATATGAAGAACAAATTTTAAAACGAGATAAAAACGCTTTATATAAACTAATTGGCATAGAAGGAAGTAATTATAAAGGCCATTTGGTTGCTATCTATGATCCTTCTAGAATTTCGATTGCAACGACTAAGTATTTAAAATCAAAAGGACAGTTTATTACTACAGTTGCTAAGGATAATGATGCAATTATCATGATGAATGCAGGAGGATTTTATGATCCAGATTGGAATGGGAATGGTGCACTTCCACATGGGACAGTTATTCAAAATGGTAAGGTAGTTAGTGATTATACAGATGCTAATATGGGTGGCGGCTTTATTGGATTCGATAAAAATAACAAATTAATTCTTGGAAAAATGAGTAAAGAACAAGCAATAAAAAAGGGGTTAAGAGATGCGATCGAATTTGGTCCATTTCTAATTATCAATGGAAAAAGTGCCTTTGTAAAAGGAAATGGTGGTTGGGGAATCGCACCACGTACTGCAATTGGTCAAAGAAAAGATGGAATCGTCTTATTCCTAGTAATTGACGGTCGTCTTGCTACTAGCTTAGGAGCAGACATGTCTGATTTAACAGAAATTATGGAAAACTATGGAGCCGTTAATGCAGCAAACTTAGATGGGGGAAGTTCATCAGAACTCGTAATCAAAAATAAGATTGTGAATACCCCTGTGGCAGCAGGACCAAATGGATTAAGGACTATGTCAACATTTTGGATGGTAAAGTAAAACCAAGATATATATAAATAAAAGGTGTTACTTTTTACTTTTTGTGTTATAATACTAAATTAATCGGGGAGGATAGTATTATGAAAATCAATAAAGTAAAGCAAATTGTTACCTCAAAATTATTTTTTATCATAATTAGTATGGTTCTATTGTTTTTATTAACCGGTGGATATTTTTACTTTTCATCTAAGATAGAAAACTATAAGAGGAAGAATCCCTATGAAATTAAAGTAAAAGCAAATGATAACTTTGTATTTTTAGGAGATTCTATTACAGAAGGATACCCTACGAAAGAGTTATTTGATGATTTGCCTATTATTAATAGTGGTGTATCAGGATATACTACAGATGACATTTTAAAGAATTTAGATGAAATGGTTACGATTTATAATCCGACAAAAGTATTTATTTTGATTGGAACCAATGATATTGCCCATGAAAAAAATGAAAAAGAAATCACTGATAATATTAAAAAAATAGTTCAGAATATTTTAAGAAAAAGACCCAATACAAGAATATATATAGAATCTATTTATCCAATTAATAATACAGAAGATGATAAAATTGACCATAATGTAGTTGGTATTAGAGAAAATAAAATGATTAAAAGAATTAATAATCAATTAAAAAAATATTGTAAAGAAAAGAAATATACCTATATCAATATTTATGATGAACTAAGTGATAAAACAGAAAATATCAATCTAAAATATACAAAGGAAGGTCTTCATTTGAATGATTTGGGTTATCTAAAAGTGACGAAAGTACTGTATCAATATTTAAAGGACTAGCATAAATTATAAATTTATGCTTTTTATATATACTAATAATGGTGATGATATGAGAAAAAAGTTTTTGACTATTAGTAGTATTTTATTATTGATAGGTGTCATAATATTATTTATTTTTGCTTACTATAAAAGGCAAATGGAAAACCAGATAACAAAGGAGAAGCAATTAATAGAGGATATAGAAAGTCATTATTCTTCTTCTGTAATTACTATCAAATATTCCCCTATATATAAAAAAGAAAATCAAAAATATAAAAAAATAGGAATGGTTTCTAAAAATGTAGAATTAACCCTAAAAAATATTAAAAATGATTCAAAAGAAAAATACTTTAAAATAGAAAAATCAGATTATTATATTTATTATCAAAATGTAGAAAAATCACCTAAATTAGAACAGGTAGATAAGAGATATCATAATTATTTATATTTTAATGAATCGTTGAAAACAAAAGATACCTTTTCCTTGTATCAAAATAAAAAAGAGTATACTTTTTATGAGGCAATGGATTTTAAAATTTTAATCAAAGAAGAAAACCAATATGGTGTTGTATATCATGATCATTTATATTATATTAAGAAAGAAGATGTTTCTAAAGTTTATCCGAGTAATAACAATGAAAAAGAGATTGCATCAGAAATCCCTGTAACGGTTTATCATTTTCTTTATTTAGAAAACGAAAGTTGTAATGAAATTATTTGTAACTCCATAAATCAGGTAGAAGAAGAATTTAACTACTTAAAAGAAAATGGATACTTTACACTAAATACGAAAGAGATGGAATTATTTATCAAAGGAAAAATCAATCTACCTAAAAATAGTATTTTAATTACTATTGATGATGGAGCTAAAGCTACTAACTTTTTAGATGTTTTAGATAAGTATCAAATCAATGCAACCTTATTTTTAGTTAGTTCTTGGTATCCTAAAGAGGATTTTAAAAGTAATTATTTGGAACTTGCCTCACACACTCATAATTTACATAATCCAGGTATTTGTAGTGGAGGGCAAGGAAGTCCTTTGAAATGTAGTGATAGAAATGAATTATTATTAGATTTGAAAGAATCTAGAAAAACGCTTAATAATACAGAGGCTTTTTGTTTTCCGTTTTATGAATATAATGATTATGCAGTAGAAGTAGTCAAAGAAGCTGGCTTTAAAACGGCATATATTGGGACAGATAGAAAGGCAAAAATTGGAATTAATCCATATACTATTCCTAGGATTACGATTCACAATAATATTTCTCTTGAGCAATATCTAAACTTCATTCAGTGAATGATTTCTTTTTTTAAAATTTTAGTATATAATAAATATAATGGTAGTAATTTTAAACATAGGAGGAAACCAAATGAAGAAAATCATGGATGGGAATGAAGCATGTAGTTATAATGCCTACAAGTTCACAGAAGTAGCAGGAATTTATCCAATCACTCCAGCCTCAACGATGGCTGAGGATATTAGCAAATATAGTAGTGAAGGACAACTAAATTATTTTGATTCTCCCGCTAAGGTAGTGGAAATGGAGAGTGAGGCAGGAGCTATCGGAATGGTTCATGGGGCTTTACAATCTGGATGTTTATCATCCACTTTTACTGCTAGTCAGGGTCTATTAATGATGATACCTAATATGTATAAAATAGCTGGGGAGCTACTTCCATGTGTTATTAATGTAGCAGCTAGAAGTATTGCAACCCATGCTTTATCTATTTTTGGTGATCATCAAGATATTTATGCAACTCGTGCTACTGGCTTTGCTATCCTAGCTTCTTCTTCCGTACAAGATGTCATGGATCTAACCAGTGTTAGTTATTTGTCAGCAATAAAAGGAAGAGTGCCTTTTATTAACTTTTTTGACGGGTTTAGAACCTCCCATGAACTCCAAAAAATAGATGTAATAGAATCAGATCAAGTAAAAAAACTAATTGATGAAAAGTCATTACAAGAATTTAGAAATAGAGCCCTAAATCCTCTTCATCCAGTTACTCGAGGAACTTGTCAAAGTGAAGAGGTATATTTTCAGGCAACAGAGGTTAGAAATGAATATTATGATAACCTTCCAGATATTGTAAATAATTATATGGAAAGTATTAATAAAATAACAGGGAGAAATTATGCTCCATTTACCTATTATGGTAGTAAAAATGCTAGTAAAGTAATTGTAGCCATGGGTTCTGTTTGTGAGACAATAAAAGAGGTAATTGATTATTTAGTAGAAGAAAAAAATCAAAACGTAGGGTTAATAGAAGTTCATCTATATAGACCTTTTAGTACTAAATATTTTTTAAGTGCATTACCAAAATCGGTTAAAAAAATAGCAGTATTAGATCGTACTAAAGAGGCGGGTAGTAGTGGAGAACCACTTTATTTAGATATTGTTAAGGTATTAAGTGAGGCTGATGCTAAGGTTTTAGTAGTAGGAGGAAGATATGGACTTTCATCAAAGGATACTACTCCAGCTATGATTAAAGGAGTATATGATTTTCTAGATAAAAAGGAAGTACATAATAATTTTACAGTAGGAATTGTAGATGATGTTACAAACTTATCTATTAAATATGAAGAAGATTTTAGGCTTCCTAGTACCAGTATTGACTTTTTAGTATATGGATATGGCTCAGATGGAATGGTTTCTGCTTCCAAAGATTTGTTAAAAATTACCGGAGAACATACCCGTGCTTATGTACAAGGATATTTCCAATATGACTCTAAAAAAAGTGGAGGGCATACAGTCTGTCATTTGCGATTTGATAAAAAACAGATTCAATCTACTTATTATATCGAAAAGGCATCAATTGTAGTTTGTACTCAAGATAGTTATTTAAAAAAAATCAGCATGTTAGATAGAATTAAACTAAATGGAATCTTTTTACTTAATACAAATAAAACAGGAGATGAAGTGCTATCCATGATGAGTGTACATGATAAGCAAATCTTACAAAATAAGAAAGTAAAAATGTATATTATAGATGCCAATAAGATAGCAAAAGAAGAAGGAATTAAAGGCAAAATTAGTACCATTATGGAAGTTTTGATTTTTAAATTAGGGAAGGTAATTGATTTTTCTTTTGCTAAGGAAGTTATTAAAGATAATTTAATAGTTAGGTTTCAAAATCGAAGTGGTGATATTGCTACTAAAAATATAAAGGCAATGGAAAAAGCATTAACTGCCTACTGTCTAGTTAAAATTCCCGATGTGGATTACGATATGGAAGTAGAAGAAAAAAAGACTGCCTTTGAGAGAATGAATGCTATGGATGGAAATAGTCTTCCTGTCAGCAACTTTTTAAAAAATCCAGATGGAACTTTTGAACCAGGAACTACAAAATATGAAAAAAGAAATATTAGTGATATGATTCCCTGTTATAATAGTGAAAATTGTATTTCTTGTAATCTATGTTCCCTAGTTTGTCCACATGCCGTTATTAGACCATTTTTACTCAATGAAAATGAGGAAATGGATGCACCAGAGGTGGTAAGAAAACAACTAATTAATCCAAAAATTAAAGATGAGAGTTATAAGTATACCATTGGAATTAGTATTCCTGATTGTACGGGTTGTGGCTTATGCGCCAATGTTTGTCCTGGCAAAAGAGGTGAAAAAGCCCTTGTTATGAATGATAAGAAAGAAATAGATGAAAAAGAACAGGAAATATCTTATCAATATTTATTTAGTGAAGTTACAGAAAAAGATGTGATGAGCACAGATACTGTAAAGGGAAGCCAATTTAAAACTCCTAAATTTGAGTTTAGTGGTGCATGTGCTGGCTGTGGGGAAACTGCCTATTTGAAACTTTTAACACAATTATTTGGAGAAAGGCTAATGATTGGAAATGCAACAGGTTGTTCTTCTATTTATAGTGCGATAGCACCTAATATGGCGTACTCTATACCTTGGGCTAATTCTTTATTTGAAAATAATGCAGAGTTTGGATATGGTATGAAAATTGCTGATATGGCAATGAAAGATAGAATTGTAAGGTTAATTAAAAATCATATAAAAGAAGTGAAGAAAAGTGAGCAAGCAACTTATAAGGCATATATGAAAGAACAAACAGAAGAAACTGCAAAGGCATTATTTGAGATTGTTGATAATACTAAAATTGAAGAGTTAAAAAAATTAAAAGAATTTATCTTACCAAAATCTATTTGGCTAATAGGAGGGGATGGTTGGGCCTATGATATAGGATTTAATGGTGTTGATCATGTCTTAGCTAGTCAGGAAAATGTTAATATTTTGGTATTAGATACAGAAGTATATTCTAATACAGGAGGTCAAACATCAAAATCCACTCGAGTAGGAGCTGTTGCAAAGTTTTCTAATAAAGGAAAACAAACTGCAAAAAAAGATTTATTAAAAATGGCACTTACTTATTCACATGTTTATGTAGGAGCAATTTCCTTAGGAGCTAATCCTGCACAAGCGATTAAGGTATTAAAAGAAGCCGAAAAATATGATGGCCCTTCTATTATTGTTGCCTATGCTCCATGTATTGCTCAAGGAATCATAAAAGGGATGTCTGATAGTCTAAAGGAAGAAAAGGATGCGACTGCCTGTGGCTATTTTCCAATATTTCATTATAATCCTGAAACAGAGGAATTTAGTATGGATAGTAAAGCAGACTTTACTAAATATTATGAATTTATTTCTAGAGAAGATCGATATCGTAGTTTAAAGAAGTTATCAAAGGATTATAAAGAAAAGTTAGAACAGAATAAAATCAATGCAGAGAAAAGGTATTATGATTATAAAAATATAGAAAAGATAACAAAAGAAAAGTAGTATGATTTTAGATACTACTTTTTTAGTCTAAAAAAATAAGAGACTGCACCCCCTGAGGGCAGTCTCCAAAAAGAATAAAAAGGGGTTGGCTAGTGTGATACTAGCGACCAATTCGCCTAATACCGAATTGGTGATTTATATACTAATCGAAAGTTCTAAATTTGTCAATAAAAAAATGCAAAAAAATTCACTTTTTTTGTTGATTTAGAAAAAAACTTAAATATTATGATATAATGATAGAAATATAAGGAGATGAAAGTATGGAAATTGTAGAATTAAATGAAGAGAATTTTAAAGAAAGGGTATTGTCAGATAAAAAGATTTTAATAGACTTTTATGCAGTATGGTGTGGACCTTGTAAAATGATGTCTAATGTTTTAGAGGATATGAAAGAAGATATAAGTGATTGTGAGATTTATAAAGTAAATGTAGATGAATGCCCTAATCTTGCTAGAGAATATGGTGTTATGTCAATTCCTAATTTAATTCTGTTTCAAGATGGGAAAGTAGTGAAAAATGAAATGGGATTTAAAACAGCAGAGGAAATTAAGGAGTTTATAGAAGTTTAGTATGTATGATACAGTGATTATAGGCTCAGGAATTGCAGGAATGACAAGTGCCATTTATTTATTGCGTGCTAATAAAAAAGTTTTAATTTTAGAAAAGAAAAGTTATGGGGGGCAAATTATTGATTCCCTAGAGGTAGAAAATTATCCTGGTTTTGCTAATATTAGTGGATTTGAATTATCTACTAGTATTTATAATCAAGTAAAATCATTGGGTGGAGAATTCAAGTATGAAGAAGTTACTTTGATTACAGAAAATAAAAAGATAATAACAAAGAAAAATGAATATCAAGCCAAAAGTATTATTTTAGCAACAGGTGTAGTCCCTAGAAAGTTAAATCTTGATCTAGAGGATAAACTAATAGGCAAGGGAATTTCTTACTGTGCTACCTGTGATGGTAGATTTTATAAAAATCAAGAAGTAGCAGTAGTAGGAGGTGGAAATACAGCCTTAGAAGATGCTCTTTATTTATCTGATTTGTGTAAGAAGGTTTATCTAATTCATAGAAGAAATCAATTTCGAGGGGAGGATAGACTTACTAAATTATTAAAGAAAAAGAAAAATGTAGAAATTATTTATGATTCGACTATTTGTAAAATAAATGGAAATGACACGTTATCATCAATAGATATTTTGAATAATCAAAATACAACAAGACAAATTCCTATAAAAGGGTTGTTTATTGCCATTGGAAGAGTTCCTAATAATCATTATTGTTCCTCTTTAATTGATTTAGATAGAGATGGATATATTTTATCAAAAAATGGTGAGACGAATATAGAGGGGATTTTTGTAGCAGGCGATACTAGGGTAAAAGAGGTTCGACAACTAGTCACTGCTTCATCAGATGGTGCCATAGCGGCTTCTAAAGTTTTAGAATATTTAAATCAATAAGGGGAAAGGGAGATGAAAAAATCCCTTTTTTTCATGTAGAGTAATAAAAAGAGAAAGGAAACCAAGAAGAAATAGATAATAATATAGTAGAAAATAAAAAAAGGAAGGATTAAGAAGTATGATAGAAGAAAAAAAGTTTTATACATGTAAGTATGATAGAGCATTTAAGGAAGTGTTTATGAAAGAGGAAAACCAAGATATATTAAAAAAGGTACTAGAAAGTATTTTAAAAGTAGAAATAAAAAAGATAAAGTATTTAAACCAGGAAAGAAATGTAGATAATATTCATGTAAGGAGAAAACATCTAGACCTAAATTTAGAGACCAATATAGGCCATATAGAAGTGGAAGTAAATACAAGTAAAGAGTTCTATGTAAGACCCAGAAACATGTCCTATATATGTGATATCTATTCGCATCACACATTAAAAGGGGAGGAATATAGCGAAGATACATTAGTGATACAAATCAACTTTAGTTATGGATTAAAAGATAGAGAATATATAAGGAAATATGAAATACAAGATAAAGAGAAAAATAAGTATGTAAGAAACTTTATAATATATGAAATAAATATGGAAAAGTATAAAGAAATCTGGTATAGTAAGGATGAGGAAAAAATAGAGGAAGAGAAGTATATCTTGATGTTAGATTTAAAGCCAAAAGAACTAAAAAAATTATCGAAAAAAGATAGGGTGGTGAGTAAATATATGTGCGAGCTAGAAAGAGTGAACGAGGATCCAGAGTTTCATGAATATATGAGTGCAGAAGAGGACAACAGAAAAATAGAGAATTCATTAAGAAGGCAATGGAGAGAAGAGGGATTAGCAGAAGGAAGAGAGGAAGG
>CAJUJA010000038.1:0-6420 GCA_910586635.1 uncultured Bacilli bacterium
TGACTGGAGTTCAGACGTGTGCTCTTCCGATCTTAATTAGTATTACTTATATTAATTATGGTAAAGTCTCTATGGATCGCCTTATGAAAATAGAGGGATATGAAGATAATGTAAAAGTAACTAATGGAAAAATTAAGTTAGAAGATTGGAAAAGTTTTGCTAAAAAATATGGAACACAATGTAGTAGTAAGTAGGATGATATCTATCATCCTATTTTGAGAAAGAACACTCTTTTATTTATAGAATATAATAAATAAAGTTAAGGGTGATAAAAAATGAGTGGAATTAAAGTAATTGCACATAGAGGTGGGTATAAAGAGTCAGGTACATTAGAAAACTCTAAGGAGGCTATTACATATGCTATTTCCAAATCTTATATTGATGGAGTAGAATTTGATATTCGTATAACGAATGATAAAAAAATAGTATTAATTCATAATGCTAGCATTAAATACCGTAATAAAAGATATAGAGTTTCTAATACTAATTACGAGGAATTGAATCAAATTTATGTTAAAAAGTATCGTACTTCTTTGTGTACTTTAGAAGAGGCGTTAAGTCCCATTCCTAAAAAAAAGTATGTATTCTTAGAAATTAAAAATATGAATTCTAAAAAAGAAAAAGAATACTTAGGATTGATTTATCACACGATAAAAAAGTATCCTAGTAAAAGAATTGTTATTATTAGTTTTTTATATAAGTATTTAAGATATTTTATTTCAAAGGGATTTCCTACTTGTTTACTCTTAAGTAGAAAGTCTCATTTCTTTGAATGGAGGGTTTATTTTAGACTTTATTTAACTCTAAAACTTACTATGATTTCTCTTGATAAGGAAATGGTTCAAAGAAAGAATAGTACTAGGATTTTAAAGTATAATAAACAATTAGGAATTTATACCATTCATCATTCTTCAGAAATTGATCACATCCTGCATCAGATTGGTATGAATACTGTTATGAAGTATCAGGAACATATATATATTACTACTACAAGCCCTAAAAAGATATACGAAAGGATTCAGAAATTAAATGAATAAAATAAAAGGATATGGTTACTTTGTTGTTATTATTTTAGTAGGAATGATTGATTTATTTTATGGTGTGTATCATTGGTATTTAAAAGACAGTTTTATGAATCATGCGAAACCTACTACTGGATATATTGATATGATATCGAAGCATAAAAATAAACGTCTACTCCATATTCATTATTATGTTAATGATCATAAATATGAAAATGTTATTATAACCAAGAATAAAAAAATAAAAATAAGTAATTCTATTTCCGTTTTTTATGATGTAAACGATCCAAAAAGAATTAGTAATGGGGAATGGGATCATGTAGAGGGTTTCATTATTGTATTGGGATTTTTGATCGTTTTACTAGGCTTTTTACTAATTTTTAGGAATTATAAAAAAAGAAATTGAAAAAAATTGGTATCTATGTTATATTCATAATAGGGTGATAGTAAATGAGTGATATAACTTTTAATTTTGGATTATTGTTAAAATTAGGTATGTATATTTTTCTACCAGTAGTAATTCTTATTTTTGTATCAAGAATGATTATTTTACTTTGTACTAGAAAAATAAAAAGAACTGACGAAGAAAAATATTATCGAATTATTAATTGTTGGACTAGTTTTGTAGCGATTATTATTACAATTGCCTTACTAATCGTTACAATTGTTTATGCTTATTATTTTATTAATACTATGAAGGCTAGAGGGTTAGTATCTCGTAATAAGATAATATACTATTTAGTTTTGGTCTTCCCAGTAATTCCATTTTCCTTTTTAATTTATTATATTGTTGGTTTAATTAGAATGGGAAGAATTCATCATGATACTAAAGATTTCGAGGATGAACCTACTATCTATCATTCTTCAACAGAGGAGGATCATTTTCAGCTGCCGGAAACTGATGCTAAGGATGCTATATATTCACAGTTTGAATTACCAGTAGAAAATAGTATCGAGAATTCCGAAGATGAGAAACAAGAGAGTAATGATGAAATTGAAATGTTATAGGAGGAGTACATGAAAAAAGAAAAAAGTCCTATTTTGGTTATTGTATGTATTCTTTTTTTATCGTCGTTTATTATTTTGCCGCCTGTATTTAGAGCTTATATACCAAATGATGACATTGTGGTTGAATCTCCTCCAGTTCAGGATAAAATACAGGTATTAAAATGCAATAAATATTTTAAGGAAGAATTATTTAAGGTGTCTAGTAGTGTAAAATATAGAAATGATTTAATTGAGGAAAATACCATTACTTATGAAAAAATAGAAAAAGTTCCTGATGATGTTTCCCCTAATACTTCGATTACTGTAGAAGAGGAATATAATATGTTTAAATCATTAAATAATATCGATATTTCAACAGAAGAAAAGGTCACTATTGTCAAAATTGATCAAGATTTAATAGATAATAATTCCGAACATTCGAATTTATTAAATTATTATCAATCATTAGAAAATCAGAAATTATATTATGAGGAAATGGAATATACTTGTAATGTTTTAGAAAGCTAAATATTATTTTTAGTTTTTTTTATGATATTGATTATAATAAACATTATGAACGATAAGGTAATAGTGTACTCAAATAAATAGATAAAAGATAATAGTTTATCTAGATGATTTATAAAATGAAATAGATTTAGACTCTTTAATACAGCAATTCCGGGAAATCGGTACTTTAAAATTAATTTAGTTCCTAAGCATCCAATCAATAGAATCATATCGAGAAAACAGGAAATACTTCCTAAAATATATCCAGTCACAATATTATTATCTTTTAAATAGAAAAGAATAAAAATTAATAATCCTGGAAATAAATTGATTGAAATATTTTGTAGTTGAACAAATGATGTATAGTTATGTACTTTAATCAAAGAAATTAATCCAATCGATGCAGTGATGGATACTAAGATAAAAATAAATAAAAATATTTCACTTATAGAACCTATTGTTTTAATTTGATCTTTCCCAATGATATAGGATATTACCAGTAAAGATAGACCAATGATAAAATAATTATTATATCGAAAATAGTTAGTATTAATAAATGTGGAGGCATTGATTAAAATTATAAGAAAAATTCCTAAAATGGCTACTAAATAGATTAGTTTTATTACCTTGTTACTTAGGAGATCCTTTTTTATCCTTTTGATTAAGAATAGGATTAGAAAAGTAGAAAGAGATATAATTAAGAAGCTATATAGATTATTAAAAGTATAAAGATTAAAAAAGCATCTTGTTAGGAAAAATACTAAAGCAATCATGGATAAGTCTCTTTTAATCATTCAAATCACCTAACCTTATATATTTATAAAAGGATAAGTTATTATTTTCCAACTTAATAACAGGAATTTTACTTGGTTTATTTTCTAATTTCGCCTTCTTTATTTCTCGAAATGAGATATTATCATCAATTAAGCTATTCATATATTTATAATTATTACTAAATTTTAGTACTTTTTTAATATCATCATTTGTGAATATGATATTAAAATTATCAATATCTTTATCGAAATAGTCTAGTAATTCTTCTATTACTTTGGTGGTATTAGAATGAATAATAATATTTTCTAAATGATCTAGGTAAATATATTTTGTTGTATCTTCATTTAGTTTTAAGAAAGCATCCTGTAGATTATTACTTTTATTTTCGTAGTACTTATACGTTTTTTTTATTTTATTTTCCTCTTTTATGGGAATAATTTCTTGATAGATAATTTTATAGTTATTTTTCTCTTCTTTGATACCAATATTTGTAATGATTGCTAACTGGTTTAATTCTTGGTAGCTATTGGTACCAAAAATAAAGATCATCATGATGATAAAGATGATTACTTTTTTCATTTGTATTCACCTCGTATTTTATTTTTAGTAAGAAGAGGATTTCTTACTTTTATTCCTTTGTTTTTTGTTTTTACAATTGCATCTTTTTGTTCTGTTTTTATAAAAGGAGAAAAGGGTGCTAGATAAGGTTTATCAAAAGAAGAGAGTGTAATTAATTTATAAAGGAGAAAAACAGCCCCAAGATAGATTCCATAAATTCCTAGAATACAAGCTAAAAATAAGAAAATAATACGATACATTCGAATGGCACTTACTAATTCAATAGAGGTAAATACAAAACCAGCAATTGAAGATAGGGCGATAATAATAATCATAATAGGAGACATAATACCAGCTGATACAGCAGCATCTCCTAAAATGATTCCGCCTAGAATTGAAATGGCACTACCAGTAGTTGAAGACATTCGCATGTCGCTTTCTCTTAATATTTCAAAGGATACAATCATAAATAATGCTTCTATAACGGCAGGGAATGGGACTGAAATTCTTTGAGCTTTTAGTAGTAATAATAAAGAAAGGGGAATGGAGTCGTGATTATATGTTGTTACAGCAATATAATAAGCAGGTATAAAAATGGCGATAAAGAAAGCGATTATTCGAATGAGTCTAATAAAAGTAGTATTTCCTGATTTTTGGTAATAATCATCAGTAGTATGAAAATAATCAATAAAGAAATTGGGTAGTATTAAACAATAGGAAGACATATCGACTAAAATTGCAACTTTCCCCTCTAACAGGCTCATAGAAACGCGATCGGGTCTTTCTGTCGAAATTAGTGTTGGGAAGAAACTATTGTTTTCACTTTCTAATTCTTCTTTTAAATAATTTGAATCAATAATTCCATCAATATCTATTCTTTTTAGTCTTTCCTTTACTTTTTCTGGAAGATCATTTAAAACAATATCATTCATATATAAAATTCCAACTTTAGTTTGTGAACTTTTACCAATTTCTACTTCTTCCCACCAAAGTTGATCACTTTTGATTCTTCTTCTAATTAGTCCTAAATTAGTATTGAAATTTTCTGAAAAAGAATCTTTTGGACCATTGATAGATAATTCGCTTTCTATGGTAGTAATTCCACGTTCTAGTGTTTGTCTCATTTCAATAGAATAAATTTTGTTTTTTATAATACATACTAAAAATCCCTTATTAATATAAGTAGTAATTTCTTCTTCCTCAATTTCTTTTATATTGTTGGCGGGTAAATAGTTTGGTAAATCCTTTAATTGTTTCTTATTTAGCAAGGTCAATCTTTTTAAAATTACCTCATTGATATCATTCCCACTAGAAAGCACTTCACTAAAAACTAAATAAACGGGAGTTTTATCAATGAATAGATATTTATAAATATAATCTTTACTTGGTCCTAATTTTTCTTTTACTTTATTCATTATTTTATCCATAATTTGTCACCTAATAGTAGTATGGAAAAAAGTGGATAGAATATGCTATAATTAATTTATTAGGTGGTCTTATGAAAATAGAAAAGCTAGATTATTATGGTAGAGGAATTACTTATATAGATGGTAAAATTTGTTTTGTTAAAAATGCTTTGCCTAAAGAAGAGGTTTTCATAGAAGAAATTTCTGAAAAAAAGAGGTATATAGAAGCAGTAGTAACAGAAATCAAGAAAAAAAGTAAAGATAGAGTAAGTCCAAAATGTCCTTATTACTTTAGATGTGGTGCTTGCCATCTTCTTCATATGAATGAGGCACTAAGAGATAACTTTAAATGGAAAAAGGTGAAAGGATTAGTAGAAAAAAGTTTTGATTTTGATGTTCCTATAGGAGAGTTAGAACTGAAAAATAGAGATTACTATAGAAACAAGGTTACGTTTCATGTTAAGAATTCTAAACTTGGTTACTATATGGAAAATACAAATGATTTAGTAGAGATTGACTCTTGCTTTCTACTAGATAGGAAATTAATTTCTTTGATTCCTTTATTAAAACAGTTTATCAAGAAAGAGCCACATGTTACAAAAATTACTATGAAGTTAGGAAATAAAACAAAAGAAGTCATGGCAGTGATAGAGGGGCAGGTATCTGATTATCAAAAGCTATTAAAAGTAGTAGATGTTTTAATTATTAATAATCAGGTAGTTAGTAAAAAAAGCTCTATTTCATCTAAGATAGGAAATAAAAAATATTTAGTTAGTCAAAATTCCTTTTTTCAAGTGAATCAATATATGGTAGAAAATTTATATAAAGAGATATTAAATAATATTAAAAAGTATCAATCTAAAAACGTATTAGATTTATATTGTGGTACGGGAACAATTTCTATTTATATTTCTGATATTGTAGAAACGGTAGTAGGAATAGAGGTTGTAGAGGATGCCATTAGAGATGCTAATCGAAATAAAAAAATAAATCAGGCTCGCAATGTAGAATTTATACTCGGGAAGGTAGAAGATACAATAAATGATATTCAAGATTTTTTTGATACGATTATTGTAGATCCTCCAAGAAGTGGTCTAGCTCCTAATGTAGTTGAGGTGATCAAAAGGATGAAGTCAAAAATAATCATTTTTGTATCCTGTGATTTA
>CAJUJA010000038.1:6430-12349 GCA_910586635.1 uncultured Bacilli bacterium
CACTCTTTCCCTACACGACGCTCTTCCGATCTTATCCTGTGATTTATTTACATTAGTAAGGGATATCAAAGATTTAAAGAAGGATTATCAAGTTTCTTATATAAAACCCTTTGATATGTTTCCAAATACCCATCATGTGGAATGTATATGTGTGTTAAATAGAAGTTAATGCCTTATAAATAAAGGAAAAATAAACTATTCAGTAGGGTTAAAAAATGATAAAAATGAGAAAATTATAAATAATTCTTCTTATTTTTAAAAGAATATTATAGGGTGTTTTCTTAGTATATGTTTAGCTGTACTACCCTAAGTGGTATATGCTGTATAGTTAAAATTTTAGAGAGGAGAAAAATGATGAAAATATTAAGTTATAATATATATGGTGTTAAGAATACTACATTTCCTATTCCTAAATGGAATGAAAGACAAAAAAATATTGAAAAAATATTAAATAAAGAATTAAAGGATAATGAGATAAAGGTTTGTTGTTTTCAAGAGGTGAATAAAAATAATATCGATTTATTAAATGATATTTTAAAAAGGTATAACTTTAAAATGTTAAAAAAATTTCCAATGAAAACGCAATTATATAATCAATATAATATAATTGCAATAAAAAATGAAATGAATGTGGTTTTAAAAGATGTGTATTGTTTACCGCATGGTAGGGATATAGAATATAAAAGTGTAGATAAACAATTTATTGATTATGGTATGAGTGATTATAGAACAACAGTATTTGTTTATTTTGAATATGGTGGTAAGAAATATTTAATTGGAAACATTCATACAGATTACATATCAACGGAAGGAAAAATAACTGCCGTGGTAAAATCGTTAAACTATATGGATGGTATCAATGCAAATTATAAAATGATATTAGGTGATATGAATATGATTTCTCATATGTCAGAGGTTTATAATATTTTAAAACAAAATGGTAATTATGTAACTCTTTCGAGAGGTAGGAATTTTAATGTGAGTGATAATTCTTGGCATGGATATGGAAGGAAAGAACAAGTTAATGTAGATTTTGCTTTTGTTGAAAAAAATATTATAAATTCTTATGACTATAAAATAGTAAAGCAAGATAATATGGTGAAAGAAGGATCTGATCATAGACCTATTATAATTTCAATTGAGTAAGTAGATATTTAATAGAATATGTGTGTACCTTTAATGGATGTAAATAAGCAAAAGGAGGTGCTATTTCCCTAGAAAATTGATAAAATATAGGTATTAAAAGGTAAAATAGTTAGGGAAAATCATTATGACTGATAAAAAATATTGGAATGAAAATTATTATAATCATTTGAAAGAAACAGAAAAAGATTTTCTAAAAGATATATGGATGAAAAAATATAAAGATATTATTTGTAACATAAAGAATAAAAATGCTATTGACTTAGGTTGCGGATTGGGTCAGGATTCTATATGGTTATTTGAAAATGGATTTCATGTAGTTTCCTGTGATTTTTCCGAAAGGGCAACGAGAAAATTTAAAGAAATATATCCAAAAGCTAATATTATGAATTTTGATATTGTAGATGGGATCCCTTTTAAATCTAATTCAGTAGGTTTAATTAATGCAAATTTATCACTTCATTATTTTGATATGAGAAAGACAATACAAATATTTGACGAAATTTATGAAGTGCTTGTAAATCACGGATTGTTTATTGGAAGGATGAATTCAGATAAAAATGGATATGTCAATGACCAATTTATTCAGTTAGAAAATGATTTTTACTATGATCCAATAAGAGAGCAACATAAAAGATTGTTTAACAAAAAACAATTTAGTTTGTTAACAAAAAAGTGGAAAGTGATTATATTAGATGAGGTTGTAACAATTCGTAAAGGAAGAAAAAAATATACTTGGGAATTTATTTTGCAAAAATAGTTTAATTATTTTGTATGCATTTTGATGGCAAATAGATTTTTAACAGGTTGGAATTTTTATATAGATAGTCATTTAAGATATAGATATGGAATAGAAGAACAGGTACATGTGAGATTTTGCTTTAGATTGTAATTACAACAAATAAGCAAAGATATAAAATTTAATTAAAAGAAATTAGAAGTCAGGAGTTAGAAGATTATATGAAGTATTGATTAAAGGTTAGAAATTTACAAAAACAGGTAAAGGTTAAGGGATGTAAAAAGAAACTTTTGGATAACTTATCTTTTGATATTAAAGAGCATGAGTTTGTAGCAATAGTAGGAGTATCTGGAGCGGGAAAGACAACTCTTTTGAATGCCCTAAGTGGGTATGATAGAAAAACAACAGGAAGTATATATTTGAATGATTATGAAGTTGCTAAAAATAGAAAATATTATCAAAGTAAAATTAGTTATGTACCTCAAAAGGAAATCTTACATAATAATTTAACTTTAGAAAAATCTTTATTTTATAGTGGATGTTTAAGAATTCCTAAGGAGAAACAAGGTTCTATAAAAAAGAAAGTAGCACATGTAATCAAGGAATTAAATCTGGAAGGAAAAGAGAATACTATGATAAAAAGAATTAGTGGTGGCGAAAAAAAGAGGGCTTCGATTGCATCTGAACTTTTAACAAAACCAGATATTTTGTTTTTAGATGAACCCACTAGTGGACTGGATTCTAATATCGAAAAAAGCACTATGAAAACTTTAAGGAATTTAGGGATGAAGGAAGAACAGTCGTTATTACTGCTCATACTATTTCTAACCTCTATTTGTGTGATCGAATCATATTTATGAGTGAGGGTGGAAAAATTTGTTTTATTGGTAGTTATGAGGAAAGTTTACAATATTTTAATGTTTTAGAATTTGTTGATATATATGAAAAATTAAGAGATCCTATTGAGGCAGAACACTATCAACATAAGTATAGAAAGAAATCCTTAATGAAAGTTCAAGATACAGATGTTCATCAGAAAAATAAGGTGAAAGTACGGATTCCTATGATTAGGGAGGTTTTTCTTCTCTCTAAAAGATATCTTGAAATTATTAGTAATAGTCATATTTTTTGTTTTATGCTTTTTTTCAGGCTGTTCTCATGGGAATATCTATTGATATCGTAGCGAAATCAGATTGGTTGCAGATTTATGATAAAGCTAAGATTCTTCTTTTTGCATTTTCCTGTGCTGCTATGTGGTTAGGATTATTTAATTCTGTTCAAGAGATTGTAAAAGAAAGAGATATTATAAAACTAGAATTTTTTAAGAATATGCGACTTTCTTCCTATATCATATCTAAACTCATTATTTTTGCATGCATTTGTTTAATACAATCCTTTTTGTTTTTATTAATTATAAGTCTGAAGGTTGATTTTCCTACTTATGGTATTTTACTTGATTCTGCATTTTTGGAGTATTTACTTTGTTTCTTTTTAGTATGTTTTTCATCTTCTATGTTGGGTATGTTTATTTCTTCTATTGTCAAAACATGTGAAATCACTTTGATTTTAACTCCTTTATATATGATGTTTCAGTTAATATTTTCTGGAGTTTTACTTCAGTTAGAAGGAATTGGAAATAAAATCTCTAATTTTATGATTGGAAGATATGCGGTTCAATCTTTTGGAATTACTACTAATTTAATTGATGTCCTTCATAATACAAAGTTGGGAGGAGTATTGGATACGAATACAACTACTCAAATATTTTTAAATGAGGCAACAGACTATTATACTTATACGGTATCACATATGGGGGCATATATTCTTTGTTTTAGGAATGGTAATTATTATATTTGTCGCTCTTTCTATTCTATCTATTCATATTAATATTAAAAGGAGCAATTAACAGATTGGTTTTGCTTGATTTTTAAATAAAATTGTGTTATAATATAGCAGATTCACTGAGGAATTCTTTTTAATAATAAATATTAAGTAATGAAGGGGTTAATTATGAGTGAAAATTTAAATTGTAATACTATTCCTTTTAAGGAAAAACAATTACGAATAACTAGTAGAATATTATCAAAAAAGAATGAGTTTAAGGAAAGGGGAAAACAGATTGTACGAAAAGAAGACTTCTCTTTTTGGGAAAGCTTAGTAGATAAGCTTTACGAGGATGTTGATTATTTATGGAATACAGGGGTATGTTTAGAAGGAGCACTTTTTTGTATGGAATGCTTAAGTAATGGTGATTCAGTAGATGAAATTGTTTCTACTCTATATGAGAGTAATATCAATCAATCAAGGCAGGGAAATATACCTATTACCAGGACTCAGGGTCAACTAATTACTCATATTGTTTCTGTTTATCATAATAGAGGTGAAGAATTTAGTAATTATCATCAATTATTTTTTGATAATTGTACAAATAATAAAAAAAGAAAGGGCGATTATTTTGGAAAATAAAGTAAGTCGTATAGATAGTATAAATCAAATGGAAAAAAGGTTAGAAAAAGAGTTAACTAATATAAATATTGAAATTCAAAATCAGGAGGAAGTTAGTCCTGACTTTTATAGAGTTACTCAAAGTTGGATTCATTTTGGTGAATTGGTTCACACAAAGTGTCGTTATTATGATGAAGTAGGATATCCTTATGATTTAGAGAATAAAAGAACTGCTACTTGTTATGATATGATAAGAATAGATGAGGGTTTAAAATTATGTCATAAAAAGATGAAAGAGATGGAACAATTGAGTGGTGTTTATCAACATCCTATTTTGGAAGATAAGGATATTAGAAGTCTATATGTACAAGAAATTATCTATGACTCTATCACTGGATATATGAATTATCCAAGTGAGTATAAGGAGTTATTGTGCAAATGTATGAATGTTCCTTTTTCTATTTATCAAGAGACTTTGAAAAATCCTAACTATAGGTATGATAATAAAGAAGAATTTTTAAAAATGACAGATACTTTTAGTAAATTAGAATTTTCAAATGAGGATAATAGAACTATTTTAATTGGCTCTATTTTAAATAAAATTCATGAAAGATCTACTTGGTATCAAAAGGGAGAAGGACCTCTATATCTAGTAGGAGAAAAGGAAAGTATTGTAACAGAAGGTAGAAAATATTGACACTATTTAAAGAAAATCATAAAAGTAAATCCTAGAATAAAAGCTATTATTGATAGCTTTTTATTTTGATAAGTAAAGGCGTTAGGAAGTAGTTCGAATAAAGAAATGTAACTCATAATACCAAAGGTTAAGGCAAGTGTTACACTAATAAAAGTAAAATCGATATATTGGTATAAGAAGACATAGGTGATAACTGCTCCTAAAAACTCAGAAATTCCTGATATAAAAGTATAGAAGAATGCCTTTAATTTACTTTTTGTTGAGTAATAAATAGGAATACTAATACTAATTCCTTCTGGGATGTTATGACACATAATAGATAGTGCTAAAGCAAGTCCTAAAGAGATATTGGTAGTAGTGGTACTAAAGGTTAAAATCCCCTCAGGAATATTATGAATCATTAGGGCAATACAATTGATAATTCCTAATTTATAAAGTTTATTATCAATACGCTTGAATATTTTATCAATAAAGCTTGCTAGAAAAATTCCTACTAGTGCAAATATAATGGTTAAAAGAGTAACACCTAGTGTGTTATATTTTTTTGATAATAGAGTAATACTTTCTGGAAGAAGGGAAAAGATCGATACGGATAACATCACTCCACTAGCAAAACTTAAAGAAGCATTGATAATATGATTCTTATTTTTAATTTTTAAAAAGACAGGTATCATTCCAAGTAAAGTGGAAAGTCCTGCAGTTAAGGTTACTAAAAATGCAAATGTCGTCTTATTCATAGTAATAGAATATGTAATTATATTGTCAAAAATGTTTGTTTATGTTATTTTAGTTTATAATATGAAAAATGATTTCCTAGAAAGAGGTGAAATCTTATGACTTATTTTTATGATCCCTATGTGGAGAAATATGGAAAAACTACACCTGATAAAATTTT
>CAJUJA010000039.1:0-4356 GCA_910586635.1 uncultured Bacilli bacterium
ATTATGAAGTGGAATAAGAAAGAAAAGTAAATTAAATTGGAATTTGTTAAGAATCTCATTTTTAAAGGTTGTTTTTTTAGAAAAAATTACATATTAGAAAAAGCCAAAGGCTATAAAAATAATTTGAATAAGATCCAATCTATGATAAAATAAATACAGGAAGTAATAAGGAAACTATGTTTGTAAATTGTTAGGATGTGTAGAAATGATTGATAAAGTTGGAGGTATTATTTTAAAGGATAAAAAAATATTAGTTCAAAGAAAGAAAAATAATAGAGTAGAATGCATTATTCCAGGTGGTAAAAGAAAGGGTTGTGAAACAGATTTTGAAACATTAAAAAGAGAGCTAATGGAAGAGCTAACAGTAGAACTAATTCGTGCTGATTTTATTGGCGGATATGATGATATAGCTTGCTTTTCCAATATGCCAATTCATGTTGCGGCCTATCTTGTTGAAATTAAAGGAGAAATCAAATGTGACAATGAGATTAAAGAAGCATTTTTTATTGAGCGTAATTACAAAGAACAAGGAATTGAAGTAGGAAGTATTTTAGGAGAACATATTATCCCAGAATTAATAAAGGGAAATTTAATGTAGTAATAATAATTGGGCTTATTAGTATTAATAGAGGTGATGAAAAAATGAAAAAAGTAGTAGTAATTACAGGAGGCAGTGAGGGGTTAGGCTATGCTGTTGCTAAAAGATTAAAAAAGGATAATAGAATCTTTATTATTTCACATAACTTAGAGAAGCTAACAAAGGCTTCTAAGGAGTTAGATTGTGAGTATTATTGTTGTGATGTTACCAATTACCAAGAAGTAGAGGATACGATTCAGTCTATTTTAGATGAAGTAGGAAAGATTGATGTTTTAATCAATAATGCAGGAGTTTGGTTAGCAGGCGATTTAACAGATACCAGCTATGACAGGATTAGTCATTGTATCGATGTCAATACCAAAGGACCGATTTATATGATGAAAGCAACTCTTCCTTCTTATACATAGAAGGAAGAGGGATTAATCATTAATGTTTGCTCTCAGGCAAGTTTTGACTGTGATGATTTTTCTCCAGTTTATAACGCTTCTAAATGGACTATGAGAGGATTTAATCGTTCGATTCAAAAAGATGTTAGTAAAAAAGGAGTTAAAGTAACGGGATTTTATCCAGGATTTATGCAAACCAATATTTTTAAAACAGCAGGAAATGATTATGATATCTCAACTGGTTTAGAAACAGAAAAAGTTGCAAAAGCAATTGAGTTTATTATGAATTGCGATGATGATGTGATTATCCCTGAGTTTGGAATCAAAGATATTGAAAATTATTAGGAGGAAATGATGGAATTAGATAAGGCAATAAAGGATAGGAGAAGTATTAGAAAATATTTAAAAAAGTCTGTTGAAAGGGATTTAATAATAGAGCTTATCAAGTCTGCTAATGATGCTCCTTCTTGGAAAAATAGTCAAACTTCTAGATATTATGTGATTGACACTGAAACTAGAAGGAAAGAGTTTATAGAAAAGTGTTTACCAAGTTTTAATCAGAACAATGTAGAAGATGCTCCTGTTATTATAGTATCTACTGTTGTTACAGGAATATCTGGATTCAAAGATGGGGCTTATCAAACACATTTAAAGGATGGATATCAGTATTTTGATAATGGATTGCAGATTCAAAACCTATGTTTAAAAGCATATGATTTGGGACTTGGTACTTTAATTATGGGACTTTATAATGAAAAAGAAACTAGAAAATTATTAGAGATACCAGATAATGAAAAAATTACAGTAGTACTTAGTTTAGGATATCCAGATATTCACCCTAAAAAGCCAAATAGAAAAGATATTTCTGAGATTTTAAAGTTTGATAGATAAATGAGTTTTTGTATGTTATAATTTTCATGGTAGTAGAGGTGAAGAGTGATGAACTTAACATCAAAAGAGGCATTAAAATTATTAGAAGAGGCACAAAAATTAAATCCAGGTAGATGGATTATGCACTCTAAGAAAGTTGGAGAAGCAGCTGCACGAATTGCAGATAGACTTCATTTAGATAGTGATAAAGCTCGTGCTATGGGCTACATTCATGATATTGGTAAGAGATTTGGTAAAAAGGTTGTTCATACAGTAGAAGGCTATGAATTTATAAAAAGTCTAGGCTATGACTTAGAGTACGCTAATATTTGTTTGACACATTCTTATTTAAATAATGATATCAATTGTACTGCTGGTGGATATCCTTCTCCCAAATATAAAGGTTACGAGTTTAGAAAGAAGTTTATCGAAGATCATAATTACACACTATATGATAAAATTATTAATATTTGTGATTTATTTTGTACCAATGAATTTGTAACGATAGATAGGCGACTATTGGATGTTTATACAAGACTAGGTGTTTATGACAATACTGTATATCATATTAAAGAGACTATAAAATTAAAAAGGGAACTTGAAAATAAAATGGGATGTGGTCTTTATTCTTTATTTCCTGAAATTGTAGAAAATTTTAATAAGAAACACAAAAATTTATACCATGAATTTAAGAATCATTAATAAGCGATAAAAGAAGGCTAAAGTTCATTAGTCTTCTTCTTTTTCTAAAAATATTCTTTTATTATTTAATAGTCTATTATCATTTGGTGTATATTCTAAGGCTTTATCTACAAAGTAGATGGCATAATTCATTTTTCCAAGTTGATAACAACTAATAGATAGTAAATCATAAACAGTATTGTTCCAACTAAATATTTCATTAATATATGACTTTTGATGTGTTGTTATTTTTAAGGCTTTTAAACAGTATTTTTCCACTTCTTCATAATTTTCTAAATCGTATTCTAATAAAGCTCTTTCAATATAAGGATCTCTAAGATAAGGAGCTTCTTTGACTGCTTTATCAAGCCAAATACGAGCTTGGTCATAGTCCTCTAAATTTTTATAACATCTACTAATAAATCTCATAGAAGCACATCTCTCATCACGCCAAGTTGCTCTTTTTAATTTTAAATGTTTTTTTAAAGTGGAAATTGATTTTTTCCATTTTCCATAATACATATATTCTCTTCCTAAATAATGCATGTTTCTATCATCTTCAGGATCTTCTTTTACTGATAATTCTAAAAGGGGTAAATAACTACCTCTTGATTTTTGTTGATCAGGGTAGTGGTTAACTGTAATTTGATCTGTAATTTCAGTTTTTTCACAATCCCCTTGGAAAGTAAGAACCTCATGGACAGGATGGGTCCATTTATAATTTTTTCTACTATGAATTTTTTCAATATAAAAATTAACAGTAGGTTGGTTATTTTCATCTAGTTGCCAATTATAATTGTACTTTAATCTAGTTGTATCTTTTTTCCATACCTTTTCTAATTGTTCTCTCCACCCAGGTAGAAAAACTTCATCTAAATCAGTACAAACACAAATATCTGCATCATCATCTACTAAAGCGAGAGATTCATTTCTAGCAATATCAAATCTCCATGGATCAATTTTTTTAACTGTAACAAAGGCTCCTAAACTTTTTAATTTTTGTACAGTTTGGTCTGTAGATCCCGTATCTAGAACATATACTTTATCAGCTTCTTTCATAGAATTATACCAACGATTTACAAATTTTTCTTCGTTTTTTGTAATTGCATATACGCAAATTTTATATTTACCCATTATACCTCCTAGTATCATAATATTTTATGAGTGAAATTAAAAATATCATTTGTTTGATAAAAAAAGCTATTAACTAATAGTTGTATTTATAGTTAATAGCTGTTGTTTTATCTAGAGTTTTCCTAGTTTATTTTCTTAACACTTAATGTAGCATTTACTCCACTTCCTAGAGTAACTCCTACAGCTAATAGTGCAGAAATAGCCATATCGATAACATCGCCTGCAGCTAAGGTAACAATAGTGCTACCGCTATAAACAGAACCAACACCTACTGATAGTACTCTTGATATGATAGTAGATGGAATATTAGTTCCATTATTTCTTACTGCTAAAGTTACAGTTGTTCCTAAGGCGACAGATATATTACTGTAATAATTAATCTCATAAGTACCTGCTTGTGCAACAGTGATGCTATTAGTAGGAGTATATGTTATATTTAAATTAGGCATGGAATTTGGTAGGGCAATCTGTGATTCAGTACCAATTCCAACAGAAATATTCTGTGTTGTATTGCTATATTTTCCACCATATGCACTTAAGCCAGCACTGGGCCCCGTTGGTCCAGTAGCACCAGTAGCTCCAGTGACTCCAATAGGTCCAGTGACTCCAATAGGTCCAGTGGCACCAGTAGGTCCAATAGGTCCAGTGGCACCAGTAGGTCCAATAGGTCCAGTGGCACCAGTAGGT
>CAJUJA010000039.1:4456-5187 GCA_910586635.1 uncultured Bacilli bacterium
CCAATAGGTCCAGTAGCACCAGTAGGTCCAGTAGGTCCTTGTGGGATTACAAAATTTAATAAATAATCTATATTATTTGGATTCATGGTTATCCTTCCTTTCCTTTTAATTTCTAACTGTCAGTTGGGGTTATAGTTACACTTGCATTTGTTCCAGGAGCCCCAGTAGTAACAGTACCAATTGTTAGTGTGGGAGCAGGCCCAGTAGGACCAATATCTCCAGTAGCACCAGTAAGTCCAATAGGTCCAGTAGGTCCGATTGCCCCAGTAGCACCAGGAGATCCAGTTTCACCAGTAGCTCCTTGAGGACCAGTGGCACCAGCAGGAATTACAAAGTCTAATATATAACCTGTAGTATTTGGATTCATTTGTTTTTTCCTTTCTTTATATTTTTATATAATTATGCTTCTGTTATTGTTACAGAAGCATCTGTTCCAGGAGCTCCAGTAGTAACAGTACCAATTGCAAATCCAGGTGCAGGTCCAGTGGCTCCGGTAGGTCCAGTAGGTCCAGTGGCTCCAATAGGTCCAGTGGCACCAGTAGGTCCAGTAGCTCCAATAGGTCCAGTGGCTCCAATAGGTCCAGTAGCACCAATAGGTCCAGTGGCACCAGTAGGTCCAGTGGCACCAGTAGGTCCAGTAGCTCCAATAGGTCCAGTAGCTCCAATAGGTCCAGTGGCTCCAATAGGTCCAGTGGCTCCAATAGGTCCAGTAGCACCAATAGGTCCAGTGG
>CAJUJA010000039.1:5444-11900 GCA_910586635.1 uncultured Bacilli bacterium
AATAGGTCCAGTAGCACCAATAGGTCCAGTAGCACCAGTAGGTCCAGTGGCTCCAATAGGTCCAGTGGCACCAATAGGTCCAGTAGCACCAATAGGTCCAGTAGCACCAATAGGTCCAGTAGCACCAATAGGTCCAGTAGCACCAGTAGGTCCAGTGGCTCCAGTAGGTCCAGTGGCTCCGGTAGGTCCAGTGGCTCCAGTAGGTCCAGTAGCACCAATAGGTCCAGTAGCACCAATAGGTCCAGTGGCTCCAATAGGTCCAGTAGCTCCCGCTGGGATTACAAAATCAAGTATTGCATTTTGATTTGTACCACTATTAGTAACTGTTGCCGGTGTTCCAGGATTTCCGGTTGTGGTTGTACCAACGTTAATAGTAGCAGGTCCAGCAGGTCCAGTAGGTCCAGTAGGTCCAGTAGTCCCTATGCAATATATTCGTTGAATTGGCCTAGGATGTGGAGGTCTACAATTATTGTTATTATATGAATTGTCTTTGTCATAGCAATGGTTCATATTCTCTCTCCTTTCAATAATAAGATATGCAAAGGGGGAGTCTTTATGGATAATATCGACCTATAATGATTGTATTTTTTTTTTAATAGTGCTATACTCAAAATGCACAAATACCCAGGAGACTTAATATGAAAGAAATAATAATTGAAACTTTAGAAGATTCTCTAAAAATATTACCATTTTTATTAGGCACCTTTTTTATTATGGAATATTTCGAACATAAAATGAGTAATAAACATAAGAAAATAATACAAAAATCAGGGAAATTAGGACCACTTTTTGGAAGTGTTTTAGGTGCTGTTCCTCAATGCGGTTTTTCTATTGCTGCTACAAATCTTTATGCTACGAGAGTAATTTCATTAGGAACTTTAATTTCTATTTATTTATCTACATCGGATGAAATGCTTCCTATTTTAATTTCTAAAAAGGCAGATGGATTATTAATTATATCATTATTACTAATTAAAATAGTTGTAGGATTTATATCTGGTTTTATTATTGATTTTATATTAAGAAATAGAAAACATGAAGAGGTGAGAATTGACCACTTTTGTCAAGAGGAACATTGTAATTGTAGTCATGGAATCTTGAAGTCTAGTTTAAAACATACTATCAATATTATGATTTTTATTCTGATTATTTCCTTTTGTTTGAATTTAGGATTTCATTATTTAGGGCATGATTTTATTGGTAAAATTTTTATGAGAGATAGTGTTGTAGGACCTTTTCTTTCTAGCCTTATTGGGTTGATTCCTAATTGTGGTGGAAGTGTTATTTTAACAGAGTTATTTTTGAAACATACGTTATCTTTTTCCTCCGCACTTGCAGGATTGTTAACCTCCTCAGGGGTGGCTTTACTTCTTTTATTTAAGATAAATAAAAATTTGAAAGAAAATATTAAGGTTTTAATGATTGTATATAGTATTGGAGTATGTGTTGGTGTTTTATTTCAAATACTAGAATCGATATTGTATTAAAATAAAAAATCGCTATAGTTAGGAGTTTAAATATGAATATTGAATATAGATTGGCAAATCAGGGTGATATTGATTCATTGGTTAATCTAAGATTAAAGTTAAATGAGTATATTTGTAAGAGAGATGGAATTGTCATTCAGGATGATAACATGTTAAAGCAAAATACAAAAAAAGTTTTACAAATGGAATTAAACAAATCTATGTATTTTTACTTGGCATTAGATAAGGAACAGGATAAGGTGGTTGCTGGTGGAGGGCTTATTCTTCATACGATGTTGCCAGGTATCCATTTTACAAATGGAATTAAGGGATATATTACAAGTGTTTATACGTATGAAGATTATAGAAAACTTGGTCTTCAAAAACAGATTATTAAGCTACTTTTAGATTTAAGTAGAAAAAAGGAATGTCAAAGAATAGAGTTGGATGCTATGAACCCTCATGCCATTGAATTATACCAGTCCTTTGGTTTTCAAAGGGTTAGTAATAAATACAGAATTGATATAAAAAGTGAACCATAAAAATAACTTTTTACAAGTGTGTATCTGTATGATATAATAGGACTACTTTTGGAGGTAGTATGGGAAAATTATATAATAAAAATGTTGTTCATTTTTCTGATTCTTCAACTGGATTGATGAGTTTATATCAGGCAGGTGATAAAAACAGTAAGGGAAACAAACCATTAATTTTTATTCGAGGTCATGCGGGAAGATGGACTGTTAATACGAAGAAAATTCTAGATAATGCACCATATAATATGAAACTAGTAAAACAGCATGAGGTTTTTTGGTATAATGATAAGATTCATTTCCCTTTGATTGCGGAATATTCTTATAAAGATAATATGAAGAAGCATTTGAGAGAATATAAAAAGTCGGAACTTACCACTGCTAGCTTTTCAGAAGCAATTATAGAGATGTTAGAAAAAGAGGGTCTAGATAAGGTGGATATGGTAGGAGCTAGTGTAGGGGCTAATGTTGCGATGCTATGCTCTAAGTCAGATAGGGTAGATCGTGTGAGTGTAATATCACCTGCGATGCCTTATTCCTATCTTGCAGATATTGATGCTTTAACAAAGTCTAAAAATCAGTCTTTTAGAAATCCACAAACTGTTTTAGAAATGATTGATGCAAGTAAGATTTATCTTTCATCAGGAGATGTTACTAATATTATGAGCAAAGGGATAAAAGGAAAAATATTGGAGATCGCTGATCTTCTTTCTGTTCATACGATAACAAAAGCAACCTCTTTTCCATCAGATGGTGCTATGGTAACCGATGAGTCTTATTATAAAAAATTGGGAATAGGATATGAAATTGACCATGATAATTATCATATTTATTGTGATCAAAAAGAATATCTTTTAAAAAGAGCATATTTAAATTTAGAACGTATAAAACCATATACAAAAGAAAAAGGAAAATAGTTTTCCTTTTTCTTTAGGAGGAAATATGAATATTTTAAAAAATTGTACTCTATGTCCTAGAATGTGTCATGTAAACAGGTATCAAAAAGTAGGATATTGCAAAGCTGGAAGTAAAATCAAATTAGCCTTAGTTTCTCTACATCACTTTGAAGAACCATTTATTTCGGGAAGTAAGGGAAGTGGCACCATCTTTTTTTCATATTGTAATTTAGGTTGCATTTATTGTCAAAATAGAAAAATAAGAGATGGTTATGGTAAGGAAATTATGATTAAGAGATTTAGTGAAGTTTTAATGGAACAACAAAAAAGAGGAGCCCACAATATCAATTTAGTGACACCTACTCATTATGTTCCGATGATTAGAAAGGGAATTATAAAAGCAAAGAGGATAGGACTCAATATTCCAATTATTTATAATACAAGTAGTTATGAAAATTTTGAAACGATTCAAATGATGGAAGGCTTAGTTGATATTTATTTAGTTGACTTTAAATATGCTAAAAACTCAAAACAAGAAATATACTCCAATTGTCAAGATTATTTTTCTTATGCAAGCAGAGCAATAGAGTTCATGTATCAACAAGTTGGAAGATGCAAAATAGAAAATGGTAGTAAAAAGAGTAAAGGCATGATTATTATCATTGTAATTTTAGGATTCATTGTCTTGGAATTAGTATTATATATTGTTATGATAAGGGTGTTATATTTCAAAATACAGAAAAGGAAGATAAACAGTCAAGTGTAAAATCAAATAAAAAAGAAAAAGAGGATGATACTAAGGATAAAACTATAGTAGTAAAGGAATTAGATTTATCCAGGTCTTTAAATACGAATGGTATTACATATAGTACTCCTAATCTTGCATCCAGTTCAAATAATAATATAGGAATATCTATGAGTGTAGGAGCAGACTCAAAAAGTGTGGCGTTAAATATTGATTGGAATAAGTTTGGAGAATTTAGTGGTGCAAGTGCGTGGGCTTCAACAGTTGAAAGTTACTCAATTACAGGATTTAATAAAAAGATTAAGGATGCATTTATGGGAGAGTTAGGACACGATGTTGCAGGAACGACTTTATTTTATTTAATGTCAGATGGTACAGTAGAATATACACCATTATTTAATTTACAAGGTAAGGTCAAATGAATTATTCTTCTTCGGATGGCACTACTAAAGAGCATTTTGAAACAAAAGGAATGGTAAGTGGCGTTAGTGGTGTTAGTGGTGTTAGTGGTGTTAGTGGTGTTATTAACCTTTATAATGTTAGTGCTAATACTACTGATTTTGGTTGGTGCACAACTATTGGTGCTAAGGCAGATGGTAGTTTCTATGATTTAGGAGATATAATATCTAAATAGTATGAAAGATTGGTTATCTCTTTTTCTTTTAAATAAATTTAGCACTTTACCTTGACAAGTGCTAAAGATGGTGTTACGATAATTTTGTTATTAATTTTAAGAAAGAGGGAATATTATGAAGAAAAAACAGTTTAAGTCAGAGTCTAAGCGACTATTGGATTTAATGATTAATTCTATTTATACAAATAAAGAAATTTTTTTAAGAGAATTAATCTCGAATGCGAGTGATGCGATTGATAAACTTTATTACTTATCATTAACTGATAGAAAAGTAAAATTAAAGAAGGATGACTTTAAAATCAAGATTGAACTAGATAAAGATGCTAGAACTATTACAGTTACTGATAATGGAATCGGTATGGATGCAGTTGAGTTAGAAAAGAATTTAGGAACGATTGCAGAAAGTGGAACTTTATTTTTTAAAACAGAAAATGAAAAAAAGAAAGATATTGATGTCATTGGGCAATTTGGAGTGGGGTTTTATTCTGCTTTTATGGTCGCTAAAAAAATTCAAGTACTTAGTAAAAAATTTGGTAGTAATGAAGCTTATTTATGGGAAAGCGAAGGAGCAGAAGGCTATAGTATAGAAAAGGCTGACTATGATTCTTATGGTACAAAAATCACCTTAGAGTTAAAAGAAGATACAGAACAAGATCAATATAGTGAATTTTTAGATCAATATCAAATTGATACCATGATTAAAAAATATTCTAATTATATTACTTATCCTATTGTAATGAATATGGAACGTAGTGTTTTAAAAGAAGGTAGTAAAGATGAATATGAAACAAAAATAGAAGAAGAAACTCTAAATAGTATGGTTCCTATTTGGAGAAAAAATAAGAAAGATGTAAGTGAAGAGGATTATCATAGATTTTATACAGATACTTATCATGATTATGAAAATCCATCGAAAGTAATTACTTCTAATGTAGAAGGAAAATGCAGTTATAAATCCTTATTATTTATTCCTTCTCATGCCCCTTATGATTTATATACCAAAGAATATAAAAAGGGTTTAGCACTATATTCAAATGGAGTATTAATTATGGATAAGTGTGAAGAACTATTACCTGATTATTTTGCTTTTGTCAAAGGTTTAGTGGATAGTGAGGATATTTCTTTAAATATTTCAAGAGAAATTCTACAACAAGACTATCAAGTGAAGTTAATTGCTAAAAGTATTGAGTCTAAGATAAAAAAAGAGTTAGAATCGATGTTAAAAGAGGATCGTGAGAAATATGACAGCTTCTTTAAAAACTTTGGAATGCAGTTAAAATTCGGAATCTATAATGACTATGGAATGCATAAAGAGGTATTAAAAGATTTAATTATGTTTTACTCATCAAGTGAGGAGAAATTAGTTACTTTAAAAGAATATATTTCTCGTATGAAAAAAGATCAAGAAAAAATCTTCTATGCTTGTGGAGAAAGCATTGATAAAATTGGACTATTACCACAAGTAGAGGGAGTAAAGGATAAAGGATATGAGGTACTATATTTAACAGAATATGTTGATGAATTTGCTCTTCAAATGTTAATGGAATATGAGGGAAAACAGTTTGCTAATATCTGTAGTGAGAATATCAACATAGACAGTGAGGATGAGAAAAAAGAGTTAGAAAGTAAAAATAAAAAGGGTAAAAAGATGTTTGAAGAGATGATAAATGCCATCCATGAAGAAGTTGCAGAAATTAAATATACCAACAAATTAAAAAATCACCCAGTATGTCTGACAAGTAAGGGAAATGTTTCTGTTGAAATGGAAAAAGTCATTAATTCGATGCCTACTGATGAGAAAATTAAAGCAGAAACCATTTTAGAGATTAATGAGAATCATCCAATTGTAAAAAAATTAGAAAATCTTTATAAGAATGATAAAGAAAAATTAGGAAAATATGCTAAGGTTTTATATGCACAAGCAAGACTAATTGAAGGCTTACCAATTGATAATCCAACAGAAATTACCAATTTAATTTGTGAAGTTATTACTGAGAATTAGTACATTAGGAATTTAGGTATTATAGATATTCTAAATTCTTTTTTATTGTCACTTTACATCTATTTATAATTGTATGTTTATCCTCTGGGTTCCAACATTTGACTGAAATAATCGTTTATGCAGGAGGGGCTTACCTCATGTTTTATTTGTAATGGTAATTGTATGGATTAGATTTTGACC
>CAJUJA010000040.1 GCA_910586635.1 uncultured Bacilli bacterium
ATAGTCGATAGAGAAAGTCAGGTCAATCTATTTAATAAAATTTATTCAATTATTGTTTAAATAATCCTTCCCCTTATGAGGTTCAAACTTAAATAAATCATTATAATTTTGTTGCCTTAATACTTCATAAATGACAATGGCACAACAATTAGATAAATTAAGTGCTCGCACATCAGAGGTCATAGGAATTCTCATACAATATTCTAAATCATTCTGTAGGATTTCCTTTGGGATTCCACTTGACTCTTTTCCAAAAATAAAATATAACTCTTTATCCTCTTGATTTTTATAATCAAAACTAGTATGTGGCTTTTTTCCATATCTTGTAAAATAATAATAGATACCTTTATTTTTTAATTTAAATTCATCAAAGTTTTCATATACCTCATAATCTAGAAATTCCATATAATTAGCACTACATCTTTTTAAATATTTCTCATCCAAAGAAAAGCCTAATGGCTTAATTAAATGTAATTTCGTATTCGTTGCTACGCAAGTTCTCATAATATTCCCCGTATTTTGCGGTATTTCAGGTTGATATAATACAATATGATTCATTTACTTCCTCCTAAAAAGGAGAGGTTAATCTCCTATTCTATTTCTTTTTAAAAATTGTTCGGTATCCGTAATCGTTAATGGATTCTTTTTACTATTTTGAATAATATCTCTAATTTTATTATCCTCAAATACAACCAATGCCGGATACTGATTATTTAATTTATGTTTAGTCTGATATTGATTATTAAAATTTTTAGTAAAGACACTAAAATCCGTATTACTTAAATTAACATAAGTAATATAAGTTTTCAGATTTTTCTTTTCTATTAGTTTTTTAAAACTCTTTTCAAACTTTCTACAAGTATCATTGCTCGCTGTACATAAATAAATAACAGTAGTTGGAGCCTCTTGTACGTAATGTTCTAATTCTTGATCTGTGATTTCTGGTAATACATCTCTTAATATAGGAGTTTCTTTCTGATAAGTAGAATAAACAACATAAAAGCGATATAGATAATATGCTAATAGAAAAGTAATTAAAAAGATAATAAACACAATCACATAATTCTTCGTTGGAACTTTTCTTAAATCCTCATTTTTAGTCTTAGCCATCATACCACGCTCCTATCTATTTATATTCTATCACAAATCATAAGAATTAGTAATAATAAAATACATTATTTTAATTTATTGACAGCTTGCATTATCTCATCACTCGTCTCATCATAAAAATCAAATCGTTTTGTATAAGGAAACTTAAAAGAATAAGGAGTACAACTAGTAATATGATTTAGAATATACGTGCTACCATCTTTATAAAAAATTGGAAAGCATCTTTTTTTATAATCAATTAATCGATACTGAAAACCAGAATCGAGGGAAAGAAAATTGTTTTTTATTACCATATTACAAACTCTACCATATACCATAATCTCTAAAGGAAGGAAACATAAAAATTTGTTTTGAAAATTTTGAACCATTCTTCTAATTTCATCTTCACCTAATTCGATAGATACTGGTATTACGTGTAATCCATTCTTTAATAAATAATATGCAGAATAATAATTAGTTATATTCAAAAAATAATTTCCATAAGTATTTGGATATTTAGAAAACAAAATATTTTCTCCTACTATGTTTCTCTCCTGCAGGGATTTTTCAATCTGAAATAGATTTCTCCTTAATTGAAAATACACTTCTTTTCTATTCTTATACTGCTGATATATTGATAAATCACTAACATAGATTCTTTCAAATCCTAACTGCAAACAAGTCTCTAATTGATTAGAAGTCATAACACTTGCCGTTAAGGAATGATGGATAGTCGTATTAATTTTTGGAAAGGAGACCTTTCTTTTTATAAATGGTTTCTTATCACTCCTACGTATTTGTATTAATTTCTCTATCACCGTTCTTCTTAACTTATTTAACTCTTTAATAGATAAAAAAATATCTGAATCCATATCAACTTTTACTTTGGTAGAGAAAAAAGGAGTATTTCCCAACCTTTCTATCTGCCTTTTTATCCTGTCTTTTGTAATACTGCTAGTAATTGCCTTTTCTACGAGTTCTCCCTCTTCTTCTACCTTATGTACCAAATCAGATACAGCAATCCTTAACTTTTGATTTTTCTTAGCTGTTATATAAAACTCCACACCAATTTTTTTAGAAGGTAACTCCTTTAAAGAATCGATGAGTTTTTTATCAATCGTTTTATAGACATGATCTAAAGTAGTTAAACCAACTTTATTATCAATAATTACCCTACTAGAACATGAGGAAATAAAATTTTTCTTCTCATCATATAAATAATTAACAATCAATCCTTTTCCACTTTCCAAAAAGCGAATTCCATCTTCCTGACGAATTTCTTTATTTAACTGAATTGTAATATACTTTTTAGTAACACGAATTACTTTTCCAATTGGTATTCCTATATGATTAGGAGAAGTGGGATTCATCATTCCTTTATCACAAAATAAATTTCCTAGTGTAAAATTTCTATTAAATAATACTTTTAATTTTTCCGTTTCTTCTTCAATAGAAAACGCCTTCTTATCAATTAACTTACGATAAAATCTAGTAATAAATCCCACATACTCTGCACTTTTCATTCTACCTTCTATTTTAAAACTTTGAATATTACTATTTAATAAATCCTTAAATTGAGTAGAGGTATTTAACTCTTTCGTACTAAGTAAATACTGATTTTTTAAAATCGTTTTACCGTTTTGTTCTAAGTCATATTTTAACCTACAATTACCAACACATTCCCCCCGGTTTCCGCTTCTATTTCCTAGCATAGAACTCATATAACAATTTCCAGAATAGCTAATACATAAGGCTCCATGAATAAAAACCTCTTTTTCAATATCTACAGGAATTTTATTAATCTCTTTTAAGCTCAATTCTCTAGAAAGAACTACCCTTTTTACCCCCAACTTAGAAAATAATTGAATCGTTTCAATACTACTATTATTCGCTTGAGTAGATGCATGAACCTCTAAATTTGGAAACATTTCCAAAACTAAACAAATCATACCAAAATCCTGCATAATAACAGCATCAATTCCCTCTTTATGTAAAAATTCAATCACTTCTAAAAAGTCAGCAACCTCATCGTCTTTAATTAAGGTATTCATAGTAGCATACAATCTTACTCCGTATAAATGGCAAAGACCAATTGCCTCCTTAATTTCCTCTTTAGAAAAATTTTTCGCATAATGCCTTGCCCCAAATTGTTTGAAACCAACGTAAACAGCATCCGCTCCATTATGGATTGCTTGATAAAGACTTTCCATATCCCCTGCGGGTGCTAAAAGTTCAGGCTTCATAATATCACCTCTTTCTTAACTACATAAAAATTATTCCTTATTTTTACTAGGAGATCTTCTTTTATGATAATCAAAAATAGAAACATTTAAATACAGTCTAACATGATTGGTATAGATATAATTAGATATGAAATTTACAATACGCCTTTTTTCCTCCCTGGTGGATGCTAGAAATATAAAAAAAGCACACTCAAATTTAGAAGATTCTGAAAACATATCATCAATTATTTCTTTTCCTAAATCTTTATTCTTTATATCTATAAGCCTCATCATAACCTTAGTATCCGGATCTCTTTTTTTATAAAAAACAAATGACAAAGAATCATCAGTCTCTAAGATATCCCAACAAATATCAATTTCTAACTTTTGGAAATAAAATAGAATGATATAATCTAAAATAAGTTTCATTTTACTACGATGAACAGGTATTTTACAATTCCAAAATAATTTATATAAATCCCGATGTTCTATTTCCTCTTTTATAAAATTTACAAGAGCAGAAATCTCTCCACTCAAAGTACAATGACCTGTTTTATAACGATCTCTAATGTCTTGTGGTAATATATCAAAATAATAATCCATATTAACCCCTAATCTATGAATTAGATGATCATCTTGAAAGGTATGGCCATTGCAAAATGCTACAATATCTAAAAAATCCATATCTAGAAAAATACCATTTTCATAACCTCTCACATCAAAGTAATATTCTTTGATAGAATCCAGTGACTCCTCTGGTGTATCCTCCTGTTCTATTTTTGCTATAGAGGTAATCATATCAAAACCAACTGAATCAAAATATTGATCCTCAAAATCTAGAATTTTCTCTTGTAAGCCTGCTATATACATTAGAAAATCATACAGCATTACTTCATGAAACACTTCCATATCATGATAGGAAATATCGCCAGTCCAGTAAAACAGTTCATTCATAGTTTTAAAGCATTTGCCAAATTGTTCTTTTACTAATCTTTTATTTGCGAATTTTTTTAAAAAGGATTTTACTTTTGCTTCCTTGAAAAACCCCTCTACTTCCATAAAATGATGAATAACATGATTATAAAATTCGCTATGTTCCATACATACGATCATCTTACTGGACCCCCTTTTCCAATATCCAATTAAAATAGGTATTCAATTTTTGATAAACATCATCATCGACCATAGCGAAGGGATTATAAGAATCATATTTACTATTATGCATCAAATACATCACCACACTATCAGCGAATAATATAGAAGCATCAGGGTGATTTTTTGATAAACCTGAGGTATATGGCCCCATTGCATTTAGAAAACTTTCGGGAACCTCTTTCTTTCCCTTAGATAAAGATAAATAAAAAATCTGACCTAAGAGGAAGAAAAACACATAAATTGGATAACCAGTCTCTTTTTTTTCCATCATATTACTACATAATAATAAGTACCCATTCATATCTATGGTAGGAATCACGGAAGAATTAAATTCATAACTCGTTTCATTTAATAAATAAATAATCAATTTTTTAGATGTTAAACCTTGATAAAACAATGGTTTTTCTTTCTTTAAGTACTGAAAGATTTCTATAATCTCTACTCTAGATATGCGACCATGATATTCCGTATTATGAAATGTTTTTAATAAGTTTAATACCTCTGATATATTTTTAAAAAAATCAGTTTCTGTTTTAATATCTTCTAATAAATGTAATACAAGTCTTCTGAGTGGTTCATCCTCCTGTATGATATAAAATCCACCTTCATTAAACCAATTTATAGAATTAAAATCCGACGATTTATAAAAAGTGCTAACCTCATGTACTTTCCATAAATATTGCTGTCTCACCTCTTTTAATGTTATATTTTTAAAATGATCAAGGAGAGTTTCCAAATATTGTATAAATTCAGACCGTTGACTTAAAGTTAAAATCTTAGATATATCATTAAAATAGTCATTTATAGTAGAAGAGATTTGCTTATAAAAAATAGATTCATTATGATTAGTGACAATTAAATTTCTCTTACATAAGTCAAGAACCATAATATCCACATTATGAAGATAGATCTCCTCTCTTACCTGTTCCATAAATTTTTTGGCAATTGACATATCCTTTTGATCAAAACACAGAATTATATAATAAGCATATTCACATCTACAAGATTTCATATAATCAACTAATTGGTGTTCATATCCAAACTTTAAATTTTTACTACCTGCCTTTTTCAATTCAAAAAGAATTACTTCTCCTTTATGACGATAAAATTTAAAATCTATTTTTCCATTTCCAACCACAGTTTCACGATTGATATCAATGTCTATTTTATGAAAATAAGCATCTAACAAACAAATTAAAACTTCTTGAATTCCAGTCTCAGACATTGGTATAGGATCATCCCAAAATAACTCACTTAAATTTCCATAATTGATATTCTCTTGGATAAAATCTAATAATTCCTGAATAGATTGATATAAACTGGTATCTTTTTTCAGCGAATTTTGTATGTCAAACGGCAAAATATCCAAATAGGAGGGAGAAATATTAGGATGATTATTTAGATACTTTTTTAATTTTTTTTGATCACTTGAAATCAATATAGGAATGATATCATCTACAAACAAATGGTCTAAATACCAATGAATATCGTATAGATTTTGATAAATTTCCTCTTCCTTTAAAATATATTTATAAATGATTATCTTCAGTTTGGATTGATACTTCTTATTTTTTTGTAACTGTTTTAATTGCATAGAAACTGCGTCATCATTCAAAAATTGATAAAGTAATATCTTAGATAAAGGATCCAAATGATGATAATATTTATCCTTCGTATACTCTATGAAATGAGAAAATGTAATAACACATCTTCTAAATTGTTCTCTTCTTAAATATTTAGGAGCAATATCATCAATAATATCCTCTATATCTTTTTCTTTCTTTCCTTCTATTAAATACTGTATAGTATGATTGAATATTTCAGTATAACGAGTTTCAAATAAAATCATATTACTCTATCATTGCTTTTATCTAACTATAAGCAATTTCCTCCTTCATTTACTTTTATAATATTAACAACAAGAATATACTAATCCGACACCTTTGATAAAATATCTTGATACAATTGATTTAATATATCAACAATACCACTTTCCTTTAATACATCTATAAACCGTTTTTTTCTTAGAAACTGATTCATATCTAGTTTTTCCTTTTTCTCGGCTAATTCATATAGAAATTAATTGATTCTATCATTTTGTGTTTCACCTAATATAAAAAGCCCTATAATATCAATACCAAAACCCATCTTTAAAATACGGGATAAGAAAACCTCTGTATATTGAAATCCCGTTCGTGGCTGATATCCATAAATATATTCATATTCATAACTAAGATCAAATGGCTTTAGCATAGACTTTGCTATTTCTGTGTCATCCTTTGTATTAATTTTTTTCAAGTACTCTTTATATAAAGGTATCCTAATCTCACTTTTCCATCTATCAGGAAATGTTCCTTCTATTAAACGATAAGCCGTAATTTCATCATAGTCATCAAAGTCTAAATCTAAAAAGCTAGAACTACATTCATCAAAATGGTAAATAATCACCTCCAAAGAAATCTTTTTTTCTACATTAGCCTGTTTTAACAATATTAGAACTAAATGAAGTAGAATAATTGGATGAACAAAGTGATAGCACTCTCCCCTTTTTAAGAAAAAGGAACTATGAAGGACTCTATTAATACATTCTGGATATAAAGAATTTAAAGATAATAACTCTTCTTTTCTGAAAACTAATTGCCTTTTGATAATAGATAATTGAGCTAAATCGTATAACTCTTGAGACTCTTCCCATGTAAATTTATCTCTAACAATCAAATAATCACCAAAATCATTTAAGAATTTCACTTCATCTTCTAAATAACAATGATTCTTAAAATATTGACATAATAAATATAAAGTTTGCTTATAATGAGTCAAACTTCCAACTAATTTACTTTTTTCTAACTTAGAAATCTTTTGCCTAACATCGATAGAAATCATCCATTCCTCTAGTAAATTGTTAATGTGTTCAATATATTGATTATCCCCAATAAATTCTTTTATTTTATCATTAACTAAAGATAAATCTTCTTCCTTATTTTTCTTTTCTCTATGAGGATATTCCAAGACCTGATGCTCCTCCTGAGAAATCTCCTCATTATTTAATTGATCTATAATCTCATCTACTTCTTCTATTAGTTTTTTAGGTACTTTAAAATGAAAAGAATCATATAAAGTAGTAATATCATCAAACCTTAACGTTTCTAGACCTGATAAATCCTTATCACATTCACAAACATATACCTCATCTTTTATACTATATAGTAAAAAGCTTCTTAATATAGATTTATAATCCTTATAAAACATTTCAAAAATATCAGGATATAAATCTCTGATTTCCAACATTTTCTCGATATAAAATAATTGTTCCTCTCCATCAATAATCATCTCTAATAAAGGGTAAATATATTTACTAAAATCATATTTATTTACCAACTGTTGAAGAAGACTAAAAACAGCCTGAAAACGTTTCGAATTAAAGTAATAAATATCATCTATATGATCAAAACTATCCTCCATAAAAGAAATCAAATAATTTTCCACTTTCGAAGAAAAACCAAATTCTGTAACTCCTGCCAATTCTAATAAGAAAGAATAATTCTTATGACTCGTGTGTTCAATTAGGTAATTTCTAATCATTTGATCCAACTTTTTAACCTCAGTCAAATCCTTAAACAAAGCAAAATCTTTATTCACAATTCCCCATAAATGAATACATTCTTCTATACTTAAATTTCCATTATAAATATAAGGAATATAAAAAGCCATATTATTTTTGATGTAATCACACATAAAGTCTTTATACGAAGGATTTTTAAATTCTATAACAATTATTAAAGAATCTTCTTCTTTTTCCCTAGTAATAGTAAATTCATTATCCATTCTTTTTAATAGGATTTTAAAATCATTCAAGTCACTTTTTTCTATTTTATGAACATTCACAATATCATTATATTTTTTATTTAAAATCTTCGTATCCAATTCTCTATCATTTAGAGCAATGATAATAAGCAATAAAACAATCTCTAAAGGTTGCTTATTTAAAATATCTTTCCAAAACTCAAAGGGGTGATTTAAATAATCAATCATTTGATTCAAAAAAGAATAATCATCTAACTCTTTATAAGAATCATAATTATTTAAGAAAGTTTCTATATATCTTGGATTATAATTATCGTTACTCACGATTATTTCCCAATTGCGAAGTAAAATATTAGAATGAATCCATGATAACTTATTATGCTTAATATGATTAGATAGTATATTAAACCTAGAAGTTTTCGATGTCTCCCCTAAATTAATAGAATATTGATATAGTTGATATTTATCTCTAAGTCTAGTACTTAACTGAATTCCATCCTTTAGAATATATTCCCTAGTAGTGATAATAAACCATTTATCTTCAAACTTTTGGATATATTTTGCAAAACTCATAATTTTTTCTTTTTCACTTTCTGTCATACGAAAGTTATACTCGGTATCTCCCCAAAAGTCATCAAAAAAATAGATTTGACTTTTTTCCTCTTTAAACACTTGGTATAATTCATCTAAACTTTCCACACTAATAAACTCGCTATCGGGATTAGAAGTGATTAAATAAGAAGAAAGCATTCTTCCTAATATAGACTTCCCTATACCTGGTTCCCCAGTAATAATAATTGTTTTTTTCCTTAAAAGCTGGTCAAGAGAATCAAGAAACATCTCATTCACGGAAAATATTTTTTGTTCTTCCCTTATTTTATCTAATTCAAGACTAGTTTTCGTATAGATGGCATTATTCTTTATCTTATCTAAGTAATGAGATAAAACAAAAGAATTAGGAACTAATAGTTTTAAATACTCAATTTCTAATTTATGATATTCTGGTTCAACCAACAACCGATTTAAATCATCTTTATCAAGGATATCCTCCTTATGCAAATATCCATCAAACAAAGAAAGTAGAATTTCCCTTTTCTCCTTGCTAATAACAGCGGAAGTCACAATAACATATCGGTCTGGTCTTCGCCTTTTTACCCGATCTATTTCCTTCTTAAGAGAACTAATCAGATTACTAGATTTATCTTTATATCTTTTCACCTGACCAATTACATTTTGATCTAAATAATATAAGTCAATCCCGCTATCTTTAATTCGCTGGTTTGTTTTAACTTTCTGTCTATCTCTAATTTGTAATACACTAGCAGCAAAATTCTCAAATTCATGATCAGACAACAATTCATGAAAATCATAATCTCTCATATACATCACTTTCTTTTGTACCATTATAACATAAAACAATCATTTCAACAGAAAAACATTCCAAATTTTTCCAAAAACAACTTCTATTAAATAATAGGTTCTAAACAAAAAAAGGCTTAGAAACACCCTCTATTTAATTAGCAGTTGGTTGATATACTTTACCAGAAAACCATACTTCTCCTGTTGCTTTATCTCTAATTAAGAATAAATAAGGTCTATCAAAAGTTAAATCAATTGTCTCAACTGGCACATCATATTTGTATTCATATCCGCATCCTGCTGCTCCTAGTCCCCCACCATATGTTACTGCAGAAGCTTTAATTCCATGATTTGAAAATTCTATATTTGCCTTATGAGCTGCCTTTCCAATATAGGTATCCTTTGCTTTTGATAAATTAGACAAATTAGCCTTATCTGGATCAAATACATCTTTAATTCCTAGCTGGTTTAAATCACAAACTAAATCTAGTTCATAATCAAACTTAAATAATGGGATTTTCCCTGTTATTTTATAAACTTTTCCATATTCAAAATTGTTCAGTTCAATTGTTTTTAACTTATTAATAACTTCATTTATTTCCTTGATATACTTATCTAAGAAAGAATTAACATCTAAATCTTCTCCACAGCTATATTTATCGGGATCTTTTAACCAAGCCTGATAACCATCTCCTACTGTCTTTCTAATATTTTCCTCTCCTAACTCTTTTACAATATCATAATTGTTAATAGAGGCTCCTACCTGTACTGATTTTACATTCATACTGTTATTATTAAACGGCATAGACTCATAATGTTGATTGTCAATAAAATCCACAGCATCATTATAGTTAATATGAGGATAAGTAACATGATAATTTTTTCCATTGGCACTTCCATCTGCCTGTATTACATAATTCTATTCTATATCAATTGCTAGGGCATTAATTAAAATATATTGATAATCTGAGATATCATCAAATAAATTATTAATTAAACCAAATGTTTTATTATTAACCCAAGAGTTTACATTATCAGCTCTCTCAAAAGAATCTAAAATTACCTCAGCATTATATTTATTTGATAGGTTAGAAGTATAGGATTCCTTAATTTGATACTTATAAGAGTTCCTAATAAACATAGCATTTGCAAAAGACATATTAGCACTGTTATTATATTTATTTGCTTTATATTCATCAATTACAGAATCAATTTGCTTTTTTGAATCCCCATTTGACCCTTCTTTCAACATTTGTAATGCATGCTTAATAGATAACGGACTATATACCGTATTTTTATTTTCATTTTCTAACTGCAAAAAACTTAAATCAAAGGCCCCCAACCCATTTCCAGACATTCTATTTTAGAATGAACTTCCTTTACCTTAGTGTTTTCTATAGATTTTTCTTTTTCCATAAAGTAAGTTTTATAAACAAAGTACCCTCCAACCAGTAATAATACAAACATTATTAAAACTAAAATTACAATAGTTTTCTTTTTTCCATTCTTTTTTCCCTTTTTTAGACGACTTATCATCATGCATATCCAAAGAAACATTTTCATTATTTTCTTGTTCCTCTATTTTACTCACTATGACTTTCCCCACTTTCTTCTTATTATAGTTAAATCATACAAAATACATAAAAATAAAGCAAGAAAAAAATTTTAAATCAATGTAAATTAAATGCTAACTTACAAATCAACCTAAATTATACTAAAATAATAAACATATCCAAACTTACTTATTAAAATCATCTTTAGTAGACGTACTGTATATTTATATAGAAATACTTGGTTTAGATACTATTCCCCTTTACTAAAGAAAAAACATTAAAAGATTAGAAAAATAGTGTGTACAATCACAATAAAAATCATACCATTTATACTGTCTGGTGACCCTATTTTTTTAAAGAGTTAGGTATTCTCTTTTCTACTTTATAAAAAAGTATTTGCTCTTATCACAAGTATAACTGCATATATTTAATTATGAATGAAGATCGGAAGAGCGTCGTGTAGGG
>CAJUJA010000041.1:0-1110 GCA_910586635.1 uncultured Bacilli bacterium
CTATTAAATATGCTATTTTAGTTGTCAATACTCTAGTCTTCCCGCTACCTGCTCCCGCTAAAATCAGAAGAGGTCCCTCATTATATAAAACGGCTTCCTTTTGAAATTGATTTAAATTGTTGATATCCATATCTTAACCTACTTCCTATTATAATTATATCGTATTTATAAGGACAGAATCAACTAATTTATAAAATTAAAACGTAAAAAGAAACCCAAAGATTAAGAGTTTCTTTTTAAACTGAATTTAAGGAACTATAATTTTAATAATTGATCCAATTTAGTTGGATAATATTCTGGTTCATTAGGAATAGAATCGATGTAAGAATCATTCACAGTAAACGGATCCTGCGAATCTACCATAATAGTATTATGGGGCTCCTCCCTGTTAGTAACCATCTGATTTTTATTATTTTTTAATAGTTCTAATACTAATTTATAGTCTTCCAGTGTAAACATGTTTTCATATTCTTTTAATAATTCTCTATCCTTTTCTATTTCAACTAAAGGTTGTTGTATATCCTGTGATTGTCCCATTTGAACTAAATTTGGTGGTACTTCCTCTATTGGAATAACATCTGGTTTTTTCTTAATACCACCATTCACTATTTTAGGTGCTTCTATTCCCATAATATTAGGATTTATCTTTTTCACTGGAACCTCTATATATTGAGTCTGTACAGCCTGTTCTTGATGACCTTTTTGTAAATGTCTAATTATTTTATAAATAACTAGAAAAATAATCCAAACGATGAAAATAATACTTGTCAAACTAATTAGTGCAGACGCCTTTTCATTACCATAAACAGAACTCTGACTAAACACATCTAAGTTTTTAACATTCACAATATTCAAAATTAAAATTAAAAGGTAATGAATGATACAATAAATAATTGTATTCACAATTTTTACTAATTTATCTTCTTTATAATTAAATATACTTATCATAAGAATAATATTAGTTGCAAGAATAGCAGCTAGATAAATTGCTAAATTAGGAAAATAAAATACAATAAAGAAGTTATTCATCATATAGTCAAACATATCGTACAAGGAATCTTGATACTGAAATAACATAACTAATATTAATACAACATAAATACTTATAAA
>CAJUJA010000041.1:1120-11499 GCA_910586635.1 uncultured Bacilli bacterium
TAATTTAGACGCTTTAGCATTTTTTCTATTTGTAGTTAAAAACATAAACGCTAGAAATAACAAGATAAAAACACTTGCTATACAAATTCCTGAAGATGATGAAACATCAACAAAAACTTTTAATTTTTCTAATAATGATAGATCCCCCATCATCTTCAACCCCCTTTTTAAATTTTATGTTACTGATTGTAATTCTGAAATATAGATAGTCTGTGTTGTACTATCATTATTGGTACATGTAACTAATGTTAATGTAGTCCTATTTTTATTTCTATAAATAGCAATTTGACCTACTTTAGGTTCTTTATAAATATTTACAATTTTATAAGTGTATGTTTTATTATTATAAATTACCCTTAAGTCATCTCCAACAGAAAGCTGATATAAATCATTGAAAAATGAATTCCAAGCATCTCCAGAGTGTCCTGCAATAATTAAATTACCTTTAGAAACATTTGGATAATTAGATTCTTTTACTACTAAAAGATTTTTATCCACATCATTAAATTGTGAATTTTTAGGGTAAAAACCTTTAGAAAAGTTTAATTTAGGAATTTCTAACTGACCAATATATTGATTAGGATCTATTTCGTCTTCTGGAATTCCTTCATCATTATTATTAATGGTTTCCTCTTCTGTCTGGGGAGTATTTTCGTCCCCCTTACTATAAAAGATATTATTCATATATTCATATACCATAACTTTTTTTGTCATTATATAATTATATGAAAGAAAGAATCCCCCTATTATTATTATAATAGTACCTATACAAGCTACTACACTAGGTGAAATTCTTTTCTTTTTCTTATTTTCCTTGACTGTATTTATAAACATATCCTATACCAGAAGATATAATAGCAATACCTAATAGATAAAATAGCACTTGACTAGAACCAGTATTTGGAACATCTACTGAACATTCATCCTCATCTAGTCCACCATTTTCACATGTCTTAGGAACATTTTTAATAGTAACTTGATAAGATAAATGATTATTATCAATTACAAAGGTTTGACTATCCTCATTTAAGAAATATCCCTCTGGAGATTCTACCTCCTCTACTGTATAAGTTCCATCGGGTAGATCCTTAAGTACATACGAATCATGAGTAGAAGTGAAACGTGCCACCTCTTCTCCCTTATCATTTGTAACAACAATAACAGCTCCTGCTAAAGGTTTTCCCGTTGCACTATCAATCTTATTAATTGTTACAATTCTATCCTTAGGTACATTATAAAACTTAACTTCAATGGTTTTAGTCGTATCATCTAAAGTAAAGGTTTCCTTTTCCTTACTTAATTCATATCCCTCTGGTGCTTCTATCTCTTCTACTGTATACACACCATTAGAAAGACCTGTAATGGTGTAACCATTAATAGAAGATTTAAACTTTTTAATTTCATTACCGTTTGCATCCTTTACTACTAAAGTTGCTCCTGCAATTGGATTATTTGTATTTTTATCTAATTTGATAATAGATACAACTGAGTCTTTTGCCTGATTATAAAACTTAACTTCAACCTTCCTACTACTATCTGAAACAGTAAATGATACTTTCTCTGTATTTAGTTCATACCCTTCTGGTGCCTCTATTTCTTCTACTGTATATACTCCATTTGCAAGATTTTCTATTTCATAGGAATCGGTAGTAGTTGTAAATCTTGCTACTTCATTTCCATTTGCATCCCTTACTACTAAAGTTGCTCCCTCAACGGCTGTATTCGTGGTCTTATCTAACTTAATAATATTAACCACTGATTTTTCTGGTTCCTCTGGCTCCTCTGGTGTCTGTGGAGTTGGCGTTGGCACACGTTTTGGTGCTTTAGGCTTAGTAGCCTTAACACTAATGGTATCTGATACCGATTTTGTTTCTTTTTGTAATACAACAACTGGTTGAATCTTATTATCCTTAGGTGCATATTTATATGCCTTATTAATCGTTCCAGATGCTGTTATTTTAACCTTGGCTGTTGCCGTTTTTCCTTCGCCAATTTTACTAGCAGGAATTTTTATTAGGAATTTCTCATTTGATTTAAATGTATTCGTTTTACTACCACTAGTATTAGTAATAATAGTTCCACTTGGTGCACTGCTGACAGAAACTTTATATTTACCTGTAATATTTTTAGCATTTGCATTTATCGACTTAGATACATAATACTTTTTATCGGATGATAAAGTCATCGTGGAACTACTCACTTTAGCATTCAAAGTTGGCTTTGCATACCCCTTTGATTTTGCACTTTTGGCACCACTAACTAATTTTTTAATATGTTTCCTTAATCCATATTTATCAGAACCACTAGATTTAAATGACTTAGATAAATAGGAAGTTCCCGTAGTATCATCTAAATACCACCAAACAGCAGCCTGAGTAATATAAATATCCTTATTCTTACTACCAGTAAATTTCTTATGTGGATATCCGTTTTCAAGAATATAGGCTACTCCTGCGTTCATCTCATATTGCAAATATTGAGTAACATTGGAAGCTGTTTTTTTATGAATATTCAAACAGTATGCATAACCTCCCCCACTTAATGGTTTAATATGAAACTGAACTCCTGCTACATAACCAGGAAGCTTTGTAGCACTACCGATTTTAACAGATGACGACGCTGCATTCACATATTGAGAATCGGTAAAAATGATTAACCCTGCTAAAACAAAGGTTGTAATTATTTTACTTATTTTTGAAATTATTTTTTTCATAATTTTCCCCCTCCAAATTTGTGGCTATATTATATCACATATTGAAAATTTTTGCAAGTCTTACATCAATATAGCATAAACAAGTACGACTTACTATTATAAACGTTTTTCTTATAATTTCAATAGATTCATTAAAAAAAGTCCTATTTTATATAATAATAAGTAAATAAAAAATATTTACAATTTTCTAATTATATTGACCAACTTATGATTATTTTATTAACGTGAACGAAAAAGAAAACATATAATATTATGATTGAAAGGAGAGAATATGAAAAAAATTATTATTTATTTAGTAAGTGGAATAATCATTTTATTATTAGCATTTCTAGTATTATTTGATTTTAATAAAAATGATAAAGAAAAGAATTTAGAAAAAGTAACTTTAGCAGAAGTCGCTCATACTATTTTTTATGCCCCCCAATATGTTGCCATTGAAAAAGGTTATTTTGAAGAATATGGAATAGATATCGATTTAATCTTAACAGCGGGTGCCGATAAAGTAACTGCTGCAGTATTATCAGGAGATGCCGATATTGGATTTTGCGGAAGCGAAGCAACTATATATGTATATAATGGCGGAGAAAAGGACTACTTAAAAACTTTTGCACAACTTACACAAAAAGATGGTACATTTTTAGTATCACGAAAAAAGTATGATAATTTTAAGTTAGAAGATTTAAAAGGAAAAAGTATCATTGGTGGTAGGGCAGGTGGAATGCCAGAAATGACATTTGAATATGCATTAAAGCAAAATGGCATTGATCCTAAAAAAGATGTAGAAATTGATACCTCTGTTGCATTCCCAGCAATGAGTGGTGCCTTCATTGGAGGTCAAGGAGACTTTGTTACTTTATTTGAACCAAATGCAACAGAAGTAGAAGAACAAGGATACGGTCATGTAGTTGCTAGTATTGGAGAACTCGGTGGAGTGGTTCCTTATACTTCATACTCAGCAAGAATTAGTTATCTGGAAAAAAACAAAAAAGTAATTGCTAATTTCAATAAAGCTATTCAAAAGGGATTAGACTATGTCAAAAATCATTCCGATAAAGAAGTTGCTAAAACGATATTAAAACAATTTCCTGATACTTCATTAAATGACCTAACTAGTGCAGTTAAAAGATATAGAAAAATAGAAGCATGGGCAGATACCACTACATTCAAAGAAGAATCATTTAATCATTTACAAGATATTATGATTGATAACGGAGAATTAAATACTAAAGTTGATTACAATAAATTAATGTATCATACAAAATAGAAAATAGAAAACAGAAACTAAATTTAGTTTCTGCTTTTTAATTGAAAAACTTTATATTTCTGAGTCATAAGCATCCCCAGATTTTAGTTTTTACTATACCCAAAATTAAAATTCAGAAACCGAAATACCCAAAATAATGTTTTTCTTAGTAAATTCATATGGTAAAATTTGGAAAAAAATCAATTTCTTACTAATAATAAAATGTAAGAAAAATTGTTAATTTACATTTTTTAAGGAGTGGAAAATATGATAGAAAAATATACTGTAGTTAAAGAAAAAAATAAAAAGTATAGGTATTATAAAGGAGTTCCTTACATACCTAATAGGAAATTTAAAAATTTAAAAAGCAATTCTTTAGTTGGCGTTACTAAATTACAAAAAAATAAAAAGATGGCAAATCACCAATATCTATATTATAAAAATACAAGCTATATTATAAAAGATAAAATGATAGGATTAAACAAGGGATATATTGATATTGGAAATCACAATTATTTAATATTAAAAAATAATAAAATATTGGTTTTGATATTAATTTTTATATCAATACTTTTTTCGCTTTTTATAAATCAATCGCACAATATAATACATAATCAAAAAAATAATAATGAACAGCCTGAAATAAATCAATCTTTAATTATTCAAGAAGGAGAAAATAATAAATCTCCAACCAGCAACTATGAAAGTAATAATACTATGAAAGTTAATAATAAAACCTACCAAAAGAAACCAAATTTTTTAAATTATAAAATTCATTTTCATGCAAATGGAGGATTTGGTATAATGAATACTATTCAAACTCACAATGAAAAAAATATTATTTTGAGTAAAAATACATTTCAAAGACTAGGGTATCATTTCTTAGGGTGGTCTACACAAAAAGATGGACAACCAATATATAAAGATAAAGAAAAAATCTCTATTTCACATTTTTCTAATCAGGAAACTACTACCCTATATGCAATATGGGGAATTAATATTTATTCCATTTCGTACCAGTTAAATGGTGGTATATTAGAGGCTTTAATTAATAATTATAATATTAATTCCAAAGATATTTATATTGAAAACCCCTTAAAAGTTGGATATACTTTCTTAGGTTGGACAGAAAATGAAAAAAAGGGCCTAAAAAAGGATTATGTAATAAAGCAGGGGAGATATGAAAATCTTAATCTATCTGCCAATTATATTCCCAATCAATATCGTATTACCTTCCATACTAATGGTGGTATGCAAACTTATAACGATAAAATAATATCTTATCATGATACCTATGGTACACTACCAGTTCCAACAAAAAAGGGATATACCTTTCTAGGATGGAAAAATGAATTTGGACAAAGAATTAATGAAAATACAATCTTTGAAAATACTACTGATATCATATTATATGCTGAGTGGAAAGCAAATACTTATACAGTAAAATTAAATCCTAACGGTGGTAATGTTAGTGTAGATTCCTTAGTTGTTACTTACAATAATAAGTATAAATATCTACCAACTCCTACTAAATTAGGATACACCTTTGACGGATGGTATTATAAAGGTATTTTAGTAGATAATGATACTGTTATAGATAGAGATTTTAACCACGAGTTATATGCACAATGGAAAATCAATACTTATACTATTACTTATTTACATCCCAACAATACAATTTATGCTACAAAGAATATCACTTACTTTAGTACAGTACCTAATATCAATTACAATGTTGATTCTTATCATGTATTCAATGGATGGTACGATATGAACGGTAATAGTATTATAAATAAAAGGATAACCAGCAATTTAACAGTAAAAGCCAATATAAGAGAGGTAAACTGCTACTTAATCACAGGACAAGCACAAGATCATGATACCTCAAGAATTACAAGATTTGAACAATTACTTTCCCATAAAAACTTAGGTGGAAAGTGGTTAATGGAAAATGGATATTATAGTTATGTTTCTAATTTAAGTAACTATAGTCACATTAAATCAGCCTCTAACTATCTTTTAACAAATGCCGCTTCTACAAACTGGCCCTACTTAGTATGGCTTGGAATGTTTTGCGATAATGGTCATTCAGAACAACTAAGATAATCCCAAAACAATCTATCTATTTTCCTTTTCATACACTAATTTTCCCAATATAAAGACAACTTAATATAGGAAATTTATCATTACCAAACTAGATTTGTCTACATAAAATAAACTATCTAGGAGGAATTCATAAAATGAAAAGGAAAATCCTAACAATTAAAAATTTATCAAAAAGGTATCATGACAAAACAGATGAAATAAAAGCATTAGATAACATTAGTTTTGATGTTTATGAAAAAGAATTTATCGCAATTGTGGGTCCAAGTGGATGTGGAAAGTCCACGATTCTTTCTATTCTATCAGAATTAGAAAAAAAATCATCTGGAACCACTTCAAAAAATAAGGACCTAACAATTGGCTATATGCTTCAAAATGACTCATTATTTTTTTGGCGAACAATTTATGATAATTGCCTAATTGGATTAGAAATAACGGATAAATTGACAAAGGAAAATAAACAATACGTCTTAGATTTACTAAAAACTTACGGATTATATGAATTCAAGGATAAATATCCATCTAGCCTATCAGGAGGAATGAGACAAAGAGTTGCTTTAATTAGAACCCTTGCCATAAAACCTGATATTTTACTTTTAGATGAACCTATGTCTGCTCTTGACTATCAATCTCGTCTTGCTATTAGTGATGATATTTATAAAATTATAAAAAATGAGGGGAAAACAGCAATTATGGTAACACATGACATTGCAGAAGCAATCAGTATGTCCGACAGAATCATTGTTTTAACAAAAAGACCAGCTAGGGTGAAAACAATTTATGAAATTAATCTAACAAATAAATCTACTCCAATAAATAACAGAAAATGTAAAGAATTCTCTACTTATTATGATACGATATGGAGGGATTTAGATGTCCACATTTAGTAAAGAACACCAACAATATTTAAAAAAAATAAAACAGGAAAAAATAATAATATTTACTTTCCGATTCTTAATCATAACTATCTTTTTAATAGGATGGGAGCTATTATCAAAATACCATATAATTAACACCTTTTTATCTTCGAGTCCAAGTAATGCATTGAAAACAGTTGTAAAACTATTTCAAGATGGAAGCCTACTAAAGCATATTGGTATTACAATGTATGAAGTATTACTTAGTTTCATAATTGCTACTATTATAGGGTTTATTAGTGCAACCATCTTATGGAGTAATAAAAGAATTTCAAAAGTTTTAGATCCCTATCTTACAATTCTAAACTCCTTACCTAAAGTGGCCCTAGGACCATTAATTATCATTTGGGTAGGGGCAAGTATCAATTCTATTGTATTTATGGCTTTACTAATTAATACTTTCATTACTATTATTAACATCTATAATGGTTTTATCTCTACAGATAAAAACTATATTACTCTTTTAAAATCATTAAAGGCTAATAAAAGACAAATATTTTTAAAAGCGATCGTACCTAGTAACTATTTAACTATTATTAATGCCTTAAAGATTAATATTTCCATGAGTTTAATTGGGAGCTAAGACATATGTAGAGAGTCTATTATATTTTTTATGCTAGTTTTCACTAACATTCCAATAAATTTTTAAAGTTTTCCCATCTACAACTATTTTATCTAGTAACCCTTCAACGATATTTCGTTTTTCCTTAAACTCCATACTAGGCCAAACAGTTTCTAGATTTTTTATTTTATCATAAGTTTTGGTTGTTCTTTCTTTTTCTTTTATATTTTCTAACTCTTTATTTATATTCGACTTTTCACTTGTTAATTTAACAAGCTCACATTTTATTTCTTCATTTGCTATATTATCTGAAAGTAATTGAATCAAATTTTCAATTTTTTTCTGTGTCTTATCCAGTCTATTATTTAATTCATCAACAAGATTGGTTTTAGATAAATCAAAAGTATCTCTAAATAGGTCTTCATTTAACGACATAGCAAATAACTGTTCTAAAAAGTTATCCTCAATTTCAAAACTATCAAGTCTTATATTATTGCAATTAGGATCTTTGATTAGCTTTGGCTTGCTTTTTTGCTGTGAATAACAATAACAAATAATTCTTTGTCCCCATTTTTGATAACGATACTTTGCTCCACAATTACCACAATAGATTTTACCTGATAACAAGTAATGACTGGCATGTTGGTTTTTGCTTCTTTGTTTTTCTATTTCTTGTAATTGCTGATATTCTTCTTCACTAATGATTGCTTCATGTTTGCCATCATAAAGTTCTCCTCTATAGGGAATCTTCCCTAAATTGGTTTTAGAACTTAATATTCCTTGAATCCACGATTCATCATATCCTGTTACTTTAGAAAGTTCATTATAACTATAACCTTGAAGTCTTAGTGTTTTCATTAAATCGAATATTACTTTTCTTTCTTCATTAATAACAAGCATACCTGTTTTTTTATCATAATCATAAGCAAAAGGTTTTTTACCTCCACCTCGCCAATAACCATCTTCAGCTCGTTTCTTTAATCCTAATCTTGTTCTTTCTAAAATGGTTTCTCTTTCAAGTTGAGCAAAAACTGAAAGCACTCCTATCATTGCTTTACCAAATGGAGTAGTCGTATCAAAATTTTCTCTTATAGAGATAAAACCAACACCATATTTATTAAATACTTCTTCAATTAAATAAAGAGTATCTTTTTGACTTCTTGAAATTCTATCTAATTTAAAAACGAGTACTGTATCAATTTTTCCATCTTTACAATCTTGTATTAACTTCTTTATCGCAGGTCTATTTAAGTCTTTACCACTAAATCCTGGATCAGTATAGATTTCATAATCTTCCCATTCTTTACTTTTAAGATAACTTTTTAACAAATCTATTTGAGCTTCTATTGAATAGCCTTCTACTTGAGCATCTGTTGATACACGAACATAAAGAGCTTTAATTTTTTTTACTTCTGCTTTTATAGTATTAATATTTTTTTCCTCCTTCTGTTATAAAAGCATTTTTTGTAAAAAAACTTGCAACTACATAATACCATTTTTATACAAAAAATGAAATGCTTATAGTTTTTATTTTTATGCCTCTTTTAAATACTTTTTTAATAATGTATATATTAAAGGATAATTTAAAATTATTTCTTTAGGTTCAATTTTCTTTCCATCTAGATTGTAATTTTCAATTGTTAAATGCATAAATATTCAGCTCCCTTTCTTAATTATATTTTTAAGACACAAGACTAATTACATCAAAAAAAGACTAATTAGAAATTCTACTTTCTAACGAGTCTTTATAATCTTCTAAATCCTCAATATATTTTGTTCTAAAATACTTTTCATTTAGCCATTTAACACCAATAGCAGAAACATAAACTTTTCCATACTTAATAAATTTAAGTGGATAAGGAAAATGTTTTTGCATTCTATTTGTTGCCACTCCTATGGCATTTTTCGTTTTATTAAAATGAGTTCTTAAATATTTTAAAGGTAAATCACAATACTCCATTCGTTTGTGTGGAATTTTTAAATAATCTGCCAATACTTCAATATAACTTTCAAGAAATTTAATTTTCAAATCTTTTGGATTTCCTTTTTTAAGTTCTACTTCTTTAAACCAAATTAAACATTCTACTGATACCGAAGTAATAGTAGAACCATCTACTGTTGATTTTCTATAATGAAATGCATTATACCATTTAGGATTCCTTTCTAATTTTCTTATAATCTTAAAATGTTCTTGATAAGAAAATGAGAGTTCCTTACAAAGGATATCATAAGGATCTACATAAATTTTTCCAATAAAAATTCCTCCTTTTCTTTAAAATTTGGGGTTACTGAAATTTGCCATTTTTACTATTTAAACTATCAAGCATGGTGTCTACACACCCAATACTCGTTAGGGCATATCCCTAAAACCCTCAATTAGTCTCCGACAGTTTAAATTTTTTTCAAAATCCATTAAAAAATAGCAAATAATATTACTATTTTTATAAAACTATTTACTTATTACATCATGTTTTATTTATAAAATTCACGCTCCTTTCTTTTAAAAAACATAAAAAGGACATGAAAAAAGAGAGATAGTATATCTCCCTAAAGTCCAATTTTATATTTTTAATTTACCTATATCCGTTCATATTGAACTAGATATTAAAACAATTATATAGGTCAACATAGAAGACTTAGGTAAAAATTTATAACTAAAATGCTTATTTTTACCAAAGAAAAAACCTGTAAAATTCACAAGTTTTCATACCATCTTCTAATTGTCCTATATTACCATAATAGCACATTTTAAGCGGAATGTAAACGGAAAGATAGTCATAATTTATATGTAGCGTTACAATTGATGTGACACCACTAATATAGAAAAAAAGCAATAAGTCG
>CAJUJA010000042.1:0-9150 GCA_910586635.1 uncultured Bacilli bacterium
CCCTTTCAATTTCTGGCAAGCTAATACCTGTTGTTCTATCTACAACATTTTGCAGACGGTTCATCCAGTTTCCGCTATGACATAAGTACTCAATATCACCAGATGGATTTTGTTTTACATATTCCCTAATTTCTGTAATACTTTTTTTCGAAAACTCATTAAAATTATTAATAGTCATAATATAAGCAGCTCCTGATTGATTGCTAATCATATGATTTCTATCATGCTTTTCAAAAACAACATACCCATTTTTACATACATGAGCAATATATCCTTCAAATTTATTCTTACCCATTAAAGTTATATATACTTGCTCCTTATTATTCTGATAAAATTTTCTCTTCTGAAGGGTCAATTTACTTATTTCCTGAGGTCTAGTAGGCCTTCTTCCCCTTTTTACCCTTTCCCTAGTGATTCCTGTATCTGTACCATTTGGAATGTATACTTCATCCGTTTCTACAATGTCAAAATTAGATAGAGTGCTTTTATGAAAGTCTAATAAATATTCTTTTACCTCCTCTGGAGAAAAGTCACTAAATGTATTATTTTTAAACCTTACCATATCAACATCAGGATGCTTTTTTATGTATTCTTTTAATTTTTTAGTAAACGTTAAAAAGCTATACTTATTTCCTCTAAGAGTAACATTAATATTCGGAACCCCATTCTCTATTTTATGCATATAATAATTAATCGCATAATAAATAGACATATCGGTACTTTCAATCAAAGAACAATCATCCAACGTAGCTCCTGCTAAATAAAACATAAATTTTTCCTTATTAATCCCCTCTAATATCTCTTCATTAAAAATAGCACTTTTAACAAAATCAATCAAATGCATTTGATTAACAATAACAGCAGTTAACTGCTGTTCAATATTTTCTACTACTTCCTTTGGCTTAACTCTTCCATTTTCATCTTTTACTTGGTCAATAGCATGACTATATAATTCACAGTGACTTTGAGAAAAATGTTCAAGGTCCATTAAACTAGAGCATTCTTTAATCTCTTGCCTTAATTCTTTAAGCTTGACATTTATGACATCTTTTACTTCATCAATATCATTACAGTTAGATATCATTGCTAACAATTCATTATGGGATATATCTGTATAAAAATAGTAAAGCATTATTTGTGTCAATGAATAATAATTAATATAAAGTTGTTTCCTCTGACTACCACTCTCAAACAATAAGATTTTCCCATAATCAAAAAAATGTTCTACTATAGGATCCGGTAATCTAAACGAGTCAATAAAATCATGTTTTAATTGATCCAATTTTTTTTGAAAAAACTTTCTTTCTGTTTTCCTATCAAAAAGTAATTTTATTTCATTTACATCAATTCTTGTGGTTTCCCCATAATTAGTACCAAAATTCATTAAATCTAATATCGATAAACCGCTCTCATCAATCATAACAATCCCCCTAAAACTTTATATATTGTACCTTAAACTAAATCCATCGTCAATCCCTATTACTTTTTCCTATATTCTTTAAAAAAATGTTTTGGGGTATCATAAGATCCAAATAGTGACTCTAATCTATCTGTAATATGCTCATTACTAGAAAGTTCATCTAAAAAAAGATTATACATTAAACCATTAAAATCATCAAAACTTTCTCTTAATTCATGAATAAACAAGGAATAAAGACCAAATTTTAATTGACTATAATTAGAAGATCGTAAATCATCTATAGATAAGTCATAACAAGGATAAAACATATCTATATCACTAATATAAAATAGATGATCCTCTCTATTAAATAAAATATTATCTCTTTTACAATCTTGCATTCCTATTCTATTTTTAGTTAAAAGTTCTAAATCATCCTCTAAGTTACCAATATTTTTTAATAACAAGGATATGGACATTTCCAGAATGGAACTATTTCTTTCCTCATTTAATAACTGCATCTGATAAGCATCATATCCATAATCTGTATTTTCCCTTCTATCCTTTATTTTTAATAAGTTAAAAGCCTTTAGTGTGTTTTTAAAAGAAAGATACCTCATCTTATAATAAGTAGCAGGTTCCAATGAAAAATCTTTACTATCATCAAAATAAATTTTTACCGCAGAAACTCCACTATCAGATTGATATTTCCACACACTAGAATTCACTCCATTTCCTAGATAAAATAAATCCTTACCTCTAATAATATTTCCATTTATCTGTTCTAAGTCAAAATTTGGTTTAATCGTTTGCTTTGGAACATTTATTTTCCTAAAAACCTCAAACTTCGTAACATCACAATATAGAAATGGATCACCACTCATATTAACCCCTCCAACGGAGCTATAGTATAACACAAAGGGAAATTAATTACAAGGATGAATCTATAGAAAAATTTATAATTGATGGTTCTTTATATAATCACTTACTGGCTTATAACTTCTTCTATGCTCATCCAGTATCCCATATTGATCAATTGCCTCTAAATGTTTTTTAGTAGAATACCCTTTATTATTTTTAAAATCATACATTGGATATTTTTGATCTAACTCCACCAACATTCTATCCCTTTCTACTTTAGCAATCACACTAGCAGCGGATATAGTAATACTTTTTAAATCACCTTTAATAATAGAGGTTGTTGGAATATCCACATCTAATGGCATGGCATCAATTAAAATATGTTCTGGTTTCATGTTACAATTACAAATTGCCTTTTTCATTGCAAGTTTTGTTGCCTCATAAATATTGACTTCATCAATTTTTTTCTCATCTATAATTCCAACACCAATAGAGATAGCCTGTTTTTTTATTTTATCATAAAATTCTTCTCTTTTTTTCTCACTTAGTTTTTTAGAGTCAGTAAGTCCTTCTAATTCAAATTTATCTGGTAAAATCACGCAAGCAGCAACAACGGGTCCCACTAGCGGTCCTCGTCCCACCTCATCTACCCCAGCAATAAATTCAATTCCTTGTTCTCTTAACTTCCTCTCATATCGGTAATTATCCCTACTACATAAATATAAATCTAACTTTTCGATTATTTTCTTCTCTTTTTTTCTATTAAGCAATTTCTTTACTTCTAAACATTTTTCTAAAGTCATAAACTGATACCCATTGATCTCAATAAAATCATTTGGATAATAAAAATAATCTCCAAGTTGAAAAACATCATATACTTTAGATTCACCGAAATCTTCTTGTCTAATATTCCACTCCACTAAATTATAATAATCTAAACTACAGGATAAATCGATATTCCCTGTTTCAGAGATAATATTTTGAACAACCAAACTTGCTCCAGTAATTACTATATACTTATCCTTATCTAAATTCAGACTATCCAATTTTTTAAATATTTCTTCTTTTGTTATAATTTCCACCTACTTTACTATCAATTAAATTCTAGAAAAGAGAAATAATTGTATTACCTCTCATCCTCTAATCTATCTAGTGTAACATTTCCTAAATATCCATTTTTCAAGTCATGAATAATGATATTTGCAACCTTATCATAGTCAGCTACACCTCCACGAGTTAGTGCACCTCGCCTTTTACCAATTGTTTCAAAGGCCTCTATCAGATCTTCATCTAACCCTTTTATACCATAACGATTTTCTAATTCCCTAGGATATAGCTCCATCATCTTCTTTAGAATAAAACAAGCAAGATCCATACTATCAATTACCTCTTCTTTGATAGAAGAAAGAGCTGCTAGTATATGGGCATTTTCTTGATTATCTAGTTTTGGCCATAAAATTCCAGGGGAGTCTAATAACTCGATATCTTTATTAATTCTTATCCAAGAAAGATTTTTAGTAACCCCTGGTCGATTACCCACTCCTGCTGATTTTTTGCCTACTAGTCTGTTAATTAACGTTGACTTTCCTACATTGGGAACTCCTATAATCAAAGCCCTAACACTTCTAGTTCTGAGCCCTTTTTCTAATCTTTTCTGATTTTCTGATGTAATAATTTCTTTACTTTTTTCTATAATTTTTAATGCCTCTTTTGCATTCATTAAATCTACTGGCATTACAGTATAATCTAACGACTCATAATATTTAATAAATTTATCTGTTTCCTCTTTATCACAGATATCATATTTTGTCATAATAAGGATCATTTTTTTATTCCCTATTACTTCATCCATATCTACTATTTTAGAAGATATAGGCATACGTGAATCTATCACTTCATAGACAATATCAATTAAATTTATCTTTTCTTTTATCTCCCTTTTTGTTTTAGCCATATGACCTGGATACCAATTTATATTTGTCGAATTTTGTCGATTGTTCATTATTCTCACTTCCTATCTTCTATCACTCTTACTTCTATGCCAATAACTCCATATTTATCTTGTTCTTCTTTAGAATAATATTTTTCCATATCTTTAGGATTTGCAATATCATTTATATCATATCCCATTGATATTTTATCAAAATACTTATATAATTCATCAAAATTTGAATATTTGTATAATCTTACTATTTCAACTATTATGACTTCTAATGTTGTTCTATTTGTAAACTCTATCAAATCTTTTTCCTTTAGCAGTTGTCTTTTTTCATCATTTAATCTCAATTCTATGGTTTTTGTTCCATCTTTTATACGATTAAATGGGTCATTATTTAAATTCATATTATGTGTCGTTTTCATACTTATCCTCCACAATAATTATTTTTTAATTTTCGTAATCATAATCCCATAAGCTTAATTTACCATTTACTTCAATAGGATTTATTTTTTCAACATTTTCTATTTTAAATCCATATCCGTCCCAGTCACCTTTATTAATTAATCCTTTATATACAACAGGATCTTTTTTACACATTTTTTGCGCAAATTCTTCATCTACATATATACAGTCTGTAATAGTTGCTTTTGCAATTATTTGACCAACGGGATATTCTAAATTTAAATGTTTGAATCTATTCATTGCTTTTTTATCTATACTTTTACCAGCGTGAATTAATATATCTCCACGATATTTGGTTTTCCAAGTTCTAAATTCATATTCTTTATAGCCTTCAGCAATTAATGTTGACCACGGTTGCTTTATAGTTATAACTTTCATTTTTACCTCCATTAATTTTTTTTCATTCATCTATATAAATTCTCTAAAACTTTAGTAAGACAATCGTCAGCAGTTTTTATCAGTATCTGAAAATCTTATTCTAACTAATTTTCCATTTACCTTAAATATATAGGGATTTTTTGCTTTCATTATAAAATCCAATATTCTTTCTTCACTAGGTTTTCTTCTATCTATTTTTATATCTGTTATTTCATCCACTTCTTCTAATTTTACATCATCAAGATTTACATTTCTGCAACGTTCTAATTTTTCTGCTAATTCTTTAATATTATATTTATTCATAAAATCACACTCCAACCTGATTATATATTTAAATGTATATAATGTTAAATGTGTGATTACACTTTTTATAGATTAATTATCATTATTTCACTCATTTTTTAAATCTTCTTTAGATAATTCATATATTTCTTTCTCATCTTTAATTATTTTAATCAGCTCTTCCTTAGTAGGTAAATAAGTTAAATATTTAGAAGCATATACATTTTTTATTTCATCCCCTAGAGTCATTTCAACTACTGCATCATCTTTATCAGCACATAATAGTATTCCGATTGGCTCATTTTCTCCTTCTATCATTTGAGTCTTTTTATAATAATTAACATACATTTGCATTTGACCAATATCTTGATGAGTAAGTTTTCCTATCTTTAAATCTATTATTACAAAACACTTTGCTAATCTATTATAAAATATCAAATCTGGATAATAATATTCTGCACCTATCTTAATTTTTTGTTGACTTGCAACAAATGAGAATCCTCTACCAAGCTCTAATAAAAACTCTGTTAAATGTGATAATAACGCACTTTCTAAGTCTGTTTCTAAATAGTTTTTATTTTCTTTTAGACCAGCAAATTCAAATATATATGGTGATTTTAATATTTCTTCTGGCTCACGTTCAATAATTCCCTTTTTGGATTCATTAATTATCATATTTTTGTCGGGAGAGATTAAATATCTGTCATATAATTTAGTATTTATTTGTCTACGCAGTTCTCTACAACCCCAATTAGATTTGATAGATTCTAATTCATAAAAATCTCTTTCTTCTTTTCTATCTATTTTTATTAATTCTTGAAAATGAGCCCAAGATAATTCGGTCGACACTGTCGACCATATTGGATACATTTCATAAAATCTTCGCATTCTTCTAATACTTACTGAAGAAAAACCACTTCCGAACTCTTTTGTTAATTTAGAAGATAAAACATCAATTATCTTTTTTCCATAACTTGCTTTTGTACTGTTTTCTGATAATTCATAAGTTATTTTACCAACATACCAATATACTTCTGTCATCGTATTATCAATATGTTTAAACATCTTTTCTCTAGCTGTTATTATTTTATTTCGTATATCTTGATAAATATTTTCAACACCAATTAACTCATTTTCGTTATTTACTGCTATATCATTTTCCTTTTTCAAAATTATCACATCCTTTATTTTTTGTAGGGGTTTCAACGTCGTAATCACCTTTCTAATTCCTATTATAAATACCATCATTAACACTATATTTTATCAATTTTTATTGATTTAGAAGCTTTTTTAATGAAATTATGCAAGATCTAAATTGGATAATTTCCTTTATTTATAAGGGTTTAATGGTGTTCTTAATTAAATCGTAATCAACCAGTTGATTGTCATATTTTGGCGGTTCTCTATCTTATTTCACTTGCTTCTATTCCTCTATTATATTATAGATATCATACCAACTATAACATCTGATTATATGATTACCTTCGCATAATTTATTGTAATTTGCATTATAACAAATGACTGGTATCACATTAGAAACTGTTCTAATATTTTTCGGATCATCCTCTATCATAATATCAATCTTATTATCAACAATAAAATCTAATTTATCTTTATTAGAAAAAATCAATTTATCATAATAAATTGAATGATCATCCAACCATTGAATTACGATTATTTTCATTTTATCTGGTGTTATATCGCAATATGATAGATTACTTGCTCTATTTGTAATAATAAAAATAGTATTTCCATCGTTTTTTAGCTTATTTATTACTTCAGAAGCAAAATTTCTTGGTCTCACTTTCACATAATCATAAATAGCTTTTGACCAAAATTCATTACTGCTTTTTTCATCAATATAAAAGTCTTCTTTACTAAAATCAAGTTTAGATTTAATGATATTTAAATTTCCTTGTTGATAGAAATATTTACTTGCATAATCAATCTCAAACTCTAAAACATTTGTTATTACACCATCAATATCTATACCTATACGCATTAATTATCATCTCTTTTCTCTTATTTTCCCTAAAGATATAAGATCATATTTTAAGAAAATACCTTATTTATAATACTCTCGCTATGATTGTTCTTATATTTCGATACTCCAATCGATTCATTCTCATTTAAAATCTTATCAGTATGGACATGGTAATTCCTCTTTACATAAAAAAAATAACTTATTTATTTTCTGGTTCCTCATAATACTTTAATATGCTAAATGGATAGTTACCGTACCATTCCACATTAGACCCCATACTCTATATTTAAAAATTATTCTATATCATATTCATATATTTTTCCATTTTCACATTCTAATAGGGAAGAATCAATCCCATTAAAATACCAATCAATTGCTCTTTTAACTCCACCATGGGTTACTAATAAAATATTCTTATCATGATACTTTTCTATAATATCATTTAAAAAAACAGAAGTTCTTTCATAAACACTTTTCATAGATTCTAAATCGGAATACTTTTTTTCTGAATCATAACCCCAAAATTCTTTCCAATCCAAGTCACCAAAGGAAACACCCTCATATATTCCCATATTTCTTTCTTCAAGTCTCTTATCGATAAATACAGGTATCTCTTTATCCAAATTAAATAAATTCAATGTATCGATCGCTCTTTTTATTGGTGATGAAAATACTATATTAATATCCAACTGCTTAACCTTTTTTCCTGTTGTTATTGCCTGAATTTTCCCACCCTTATTTAGCGGTTCTATCTTACTAGCTATAAGTCTGTTTTTACCCATTTCTGTTTCGCCATGTCTAACTACATAAATTTTCATTACTCTTTTGTCCCTATTCGATGAAGCGGAAATATTGTTAAAGAGGTTTTACCAATAATATTCTTCCTTGGAATAAAACCGATCATTCTACTATCCATAGAATTGCCTCTATTATCACCAAGAACAAAATAATACTGATCTGGTACCTTTTTAGAATCTAACTCTTCTAATGTAAAATCTTCTGTCTTTTTATGAGAAAAATCCTCTTCTACTTTTTCTCCATTAATGTACAAAGTATTATCCTTATATTCTACATTTTCTCCTGGAAGCCCAATAACTCTTTTAATTAAATATTCCTTATCCTGCTTCACTACAACAATATCAAATCTTTTAATAGAAGAAAATCTATAACTAAGCTTATCTAAAATCATAATATCCTTATTCTCTAAAGTATCATCCATGGAAGAACCATTTACCTTAATAAGAGCTACTACATAATATCTTAGAAGAAATACTACAATAATTACTATAATATATATTCCTACTTCTTTTAAAATTTTTTTTGATTTTTCCATCTTTATCCCTCCAAGTATATTATAAGTAATTTTAACCGAACTTTCAAGAAAAGAAAAAAGAACAAGATATCACTAGATAACTTCTTCTTTAGAACTCTTTTGACCTCTTTCTTTAATCTTATATTGACCAACATAATCTTTTAAGAAAGTTAATTTAGCACGTCTTACTTTACCTTTACGTATTACAGTAAGCTTATCTATCTTTGGTGAATTTACAGGAAAAATTCTCTCTACTCCTACACCTGATGAGACCTTACGAACCGTAAAGGTTTCTGAAATACTTCCGTTTCGTTTTGCTACTACAACACCTTCGAAAGCTTGAATACGTTCTCTTTTTCCTTCAATAATCTTATAGTCAACCCTAACAGTATCTCCCACACGAAATTCAGGAATATCCGTTCTTAATTGCTTTTTGTTAATCTCGTCAATAATATTAGCCATAGTCTATCTCCTTTCATATACTACCAAATGATCATAAATAAAATTATTCATCGGATCATTTTCCTGACGAG
>CAJUJA010000042.1:9160-11360 GCA_910586635.1 uncultured Bacilli bacterium
AAAACTTAAAAATATATATTTCTTTTCAATTGTCCAGCTATCTTACTATATTAAAACAAAAAACATTTTCTACTAATCCTATAAAATCAGCCATTTATCTTTTCCAAGTCCAATTTTTAATATATGGAATATCCTCACCAAATTCTTTAATATAGGAAGAATGTTTCTTTAACATATCATAGCACCAATCAGATAATACTTTTGCATTTTTTCGATATTTAGGAATCAAATCGATTGCAGAAATTACTAAGTGAAATCGATCGATTTCATTTTGAACACGAATATCAAAGGAAGTAGTAATGGTTCCCTCTTCTTGATAACCATGTACATGTAAATCTCTATTCTTTCTTTTATAAGTTAATTGATGAATCAAGTCAGGATAACCATGAAAGTTAAATAAAATAGGCCTATCCTTAGTAAATATTTCATCATAATCTTCATCTGTTAATCCATGAGGATGAATTTCTTTAGATTGTAGCCTCATTAAATCCACCACATTAACTACTCGTATTTTAATTCCTTTAATGGATGTTTTTAAAATATCAACAGCTGCTAAAGTCTCTAAAGTAGGAGTTTCTCCACAACAAACCATAACAATATCTGGACTTGTTGTATCATCACTAGCAAATTCCCAAATTCCTACTCCCTTTTTACAATGTTTTTTTGCCTCCTTTTTATTTAGCCATTGAGGTCTAGGATGTTTAGAAGCTACAATTACATTGATATGATCTTTTGTTTTTATACAATGATCAAAACAAGAAAGTAAGCAATTGGCATCAGGCGGTAAATACATTCTGACAATATCTGCCTTTTTTGTTACTAAATGATTTAAGAATCCAGGATCTTGATGAGTATATCCATTATGATCTTGTTGAAAAACATGTGAAACTAATAAATAATTTAGGGAAGCGATTTCTTCACGCCATGGAATATCTCTACATACTTTTAACCACTTTGCGTGTTGGCTTGCCATGGAGTCAATAATTCTTACAAAAGCTTCATAACTATGAATAAAACCATATCTTCCTGTTAATAAATACCCCTCCAGCATTCCCTCACAAACGTGTTCAGAAAGAAAGGAATCCATCACTCTACCCTTACTAGATAAAAACTCATCATTCTTTAATACTTTACTATTCCAAGTTCTAGATTCCGTCTCAAAAACATGATGAAATCTATTAGATAGTGCTTCATCAGGGCCAAAAATTCTAAAATTTTTATTTCTAGCATTTAACTTAAATAAATCTCTAAGATAATTACCAAGTTCCATAGTATCTTGCGTTACTACCGAACCAGGAGTTGGTACCTCTATTGCATATTTTTCCCAATTGGGAGTGATTAACTCTTTTAATAAAAGCCCACCATTAGCATAAGGAGATGCTCCCATACATTTAGATGGATTTGGTGCCAAATCCCTTAGCTTTTTAATTAAGCGACCGTCTTGATCAAACAGTTCTTCTGGTCTATAACTTTTTAACCATTTCTCAAGTAATACCAAATTTTCAATATGTTCATTATCCACTAAAAGAGGAACCTGATGAGATCTAAAACTATTTTCTATTTGCTTATTCTCTATTTGCTTTGGACCAGTCCACCCCTTTGGTGTAGTTAATACAATCATTGGATACCTAATCGTTGTAAGTTCACCACTTTTTATTCTTTGGATATCCTTAATGATATCATCTAAAGCTTTTGCCATAACATCATGAAGTTTCAAAGGAACATCCCCAGATACATGATAAACTTTATAACCACATCCCTCAAAAAAGTGATTAATCTCACTTGTAGTCATTCTACCAAAAATGGTAGGAGATGCTATTTTGTATCCATTACGATGTAGGATTGGTAAAACAATTCCATCTGTTTTAGGATTTAAAAATTTATTAATATGCCAACTAGTAGCAAGAGGTCCTGTTTCTGCTTCTCCATCTCCAATAACACAAGCAGCTATTAAATCAGGGTTATCTAAAACGGCTCCATAAGCATGTGCTAAGCTATACCCCAATTCTCCACCTTCATTAATAGAACCTGGAGTTTCAGGTGCAACATGAGAAGATACCCCCATAGGAAAACTGAATTGTTTATTTAGTTTTTTTAATCCCTCTTCATTTTCTGGAATATCAGGATAAAATTTTGAATAAGTACCATCTAAGTAATTATTGGCAATCATAGCCTGACCACCATGACCAGGGCCTGAAAT
>CAJUJA010000043.1 GCA_910586635.1 uncultured Bacilli bacterium
AAAACAAATTTACTTATGATTTGAAAAAGTCAATATTTTGTTTAAACCATAAAAATATTAAGGTAAAAAATACTACCTTTGATTTGATGATAGCAGCATACCTTTTAAATTATACAGTAAAAGATGATATTGCCTATCTTGCACGAAAATTTAAATATGACATCGAATTGTATGAGACAACCTATGGAAAAGATAACAAGAAAATAGAAGTCGAAAAAGAAATTTCTGCTAAAAGGGCGATGGAAAAGGCAAAATTTATTTATGAAGTAAAGAATTATATGTTAGAAGAATTGGAAAAGGAAGAGGAGCTTTCCCTATTTGAAGATATTGAAATGCCCTTAGCTTGTGTTTTAGCAGATATGGAACTAACAGGTGTTAATGTAGATGGAAGATATTTAGATGAAATCTCTATTCAACTAAAAAAGAATATGGATCAATTAACAGATGAAATTTATCAAGATGCTGGCTGTGAATTTAATATTATGTCACCGAAACAGTTAAGTGAAATTTTGTTTGAAAAATTGGAGATTAAATATCCAAAAAGAGTAAAAAATAATAAGTATTCTACTAGTAAAGATATCTTAGATAAGATTATAGACTCCCATCCTATTGTTTCAAAAATATTAAATTATCGAACGGTGTCTAAATTATATACTAATTATGCCATTGGTTTAAAAAATGAAATTAGGGAGGACGGAAGAATCCATACAGTATTTACTCAAACATTAACTAGAACAGGAAGACTTTCTAGTATTTGCCCTAATTTACAAAATATTCCAGCAAGTGAGGAGTATTCTAGATTAATTAGAAGTGCTTTTATTCCAGATAAGGATTCAGTGATTTTATCTAGTGATTACTCTCAAGTAGAACTTAGAATATTTGCTTCTATGTCAAATGCTACGAATTTGATGGACGCCTTTAAACAGGAAATCGATATTCACACTAAAACGGCAAGTGATATTTATCATGTACAATTAGATAAAGTCACAAAAGAAATGAGAAAGACTGCAAAAGCTGTAAACTTTGGAATTTTATATGGAATTAGTAGTTTTGGTCTTTCAGAAGATCTGGGAATTGATATTAAGACAGCAAAACAATTTATTAATAATTATTTAAATACATATCCAGGAATTACAGAGTATATGGAACAAGAAAAAAAACAGGCCTATGAGTTAGGATATGTAAAAACCCTAATGAATAGAAAAAGAGTAATAGAAGAATTAAAAAGTAAGAGTTACCTAATTAGAAGTGGTGGAGAAAGAATTGCACTAAATACTCCAATTCAAGGAACTGCCGCTGATATTTTAAAGAAGGCAATGATAGAAATATATGATAAATTCAGTGAGTTAGGATTAAAAAGTAAAATGATTATACAAGTACATGATGAATTGGTATTTAATGTAATAAATGAAGAATTAGAGACTGTTACAAAAATCGTGAGAGATATTATGGAAAATACTTATCAATTAAATGTTCCCTTAAAGGTAGAAATAGAACACGGCAAAAATTGGTATGAGGCTAAGTAGGAAGTGATAAGATGCCAGAAAAACCAGAAGTATTAACTGTAGTAGAGACGTTAAAAAATAAAATTATAGGGAAAAAGATAATAAAAGTAGAAGTTTTTTGGAATAATATAATTGAAAATCCCTCTGTAGAAACATTTAAAAAAGAAGTTCAAAATCAAATTATAGAGAAAATTGATACTAGAGGAAAATGGATTATTATTCACTTAACCAAAAATATTTTGGCAATCCATTTGAGAATGGAAGGAAAATTCTTTTTTAGAAATCAGAACGATGAAATAAAAAAACATGAACATGTAATTTTTACTTTTGATGATTGTACTCAAATGAGATTTCATGATATTAGGAAATTTGGTAAAATGCATTTGTTATCTAAAGAAAATTATTTAAAAGAAAAACCTTTAAAAAATATGGGATATGAATATAATGATAGTAATTTAGATGAAAATTATTTATATTATAAATTACAAAAGAGGAAAATCCCAATTAAGACAACTTTACTCGATCAAAGCATTATCGCAGGAATTGGAAATATTTACGATGATGAAATATTATTTAGAAGTGGAATTTCTCCTTTAAGAAGATCCAATAAAATTACAAAAAAAGAGTGTAAAAGAATTATAGAAAATACTAATATAGTATTAGAAAAAGCCATAAAATTAGGAGGAACTACGATTAAAAGTTTTACATCTAGTGAGGGAGTTCACGGACTTTTCCAAAATGAATTATTGATTCATGGTAAGAAAAATGGGATTTGTCCAAAGTGTAATCATTCTGTTCAGAAAATAAAAATAAATGGCAGAGGAACTTATTATTGCAATAAATGTCAAAAGTAGTAAGAACAATTGATTTTTATGAATAATTATGCTAATATGTAGAAGTTGATATTAAAAGGAGAGATGAGAAGTATATGAAAAAAACAAAAATAGTTTGTAGTATTGGTCCATCTAGTAATGATGTGGATGTAATGGAGCAAATGGTGCTAGCAGGAATGAACGTTGCTAGAATTAATTTTACTCATGCTACTTTAGAGGAGAGAAAAAAGGCTACGGATTCTGTGCGTGAAGTTAGAAAAAGAACAGGACAATCTGTTGCCATCCTATGGGATACTAAGGGTCCTGAATTCCGTAATGGAGTATTTGAAAATGATAGCGTGGAATTAATTCCAGGTCAGACTATTCGCATTGTAAAGGAAAATGTGGTCGGCAATAAGGAAAGATTTAGTGTAAATCATCCTGAAGCTCTTGATTCTTTACGTGTTGGGGATATTATTTTGCTTGAAAATGCTAAAATGAAATTAGAAGTGATTAGTAAGGAAACAGATGGTGTTACTTGTAAGATTATTTTTGGTGGGACATTAGGAAACCGAAAAAGTATGAGTGTTCCGGGAATTAAATTAAATATTCCTTATGTTAGTGATTTAGATAGGGAAGATATTAAGTATGCTTGTGAACATGGAGGAGAATTTCTAGCAATTTCTTTTGTCTCTAGTAAAGAAGATGTTCTAGAGGTAAAGGAAATTATTAAACAACATCACCGTGAAGACTTAAAAATAATTTGTAAAATTGAGAGTCAACTTGGAATTGATAATTTAAGAGAAATTTTAGAAGTCTCAGATGGAGTAATGATTGGTCGTGGAGATTTAGGTGCTGAAATACCAAGCGAAGAAGTACCTCATGCTCAAAAGAATATGATAAAAATTTGCCGCGAAATGGGTAAAGTTGTTATTACAGCGACTGAAATGCTTGAAACTATGATGGAAAATAGTCGTCCTAAAAGAGCAGAAACATCAGATATTGCGAATGCCGTATTGGATGGTACAGATGCTGTTATGTTAAGTGGGGAAACTACTATTGGAAAACATCCAATAGAAACGGTAAAAGCAATGGCAGATATTTGCGAGGTCGCAGAAAAATATGCTGAGTTTGATTATACATCAAATATCAAATTTGTTGAAGATATTCCAACTTCAATTGCCGAAAATGTAGTGGCGAGTGCAAATCGTTTAAATGCTAAATTAATTTGTGCAGCAACTATTAGTGGTACAACAGCAAGAATTATTAGTAACTTAAAACCAAAGGCACCAATTTTAGCACTGTGTCCAGATGAAAAAACGGGACGTAGATTAGCCCTTAATTGGGGAGTTTATCCAATTGATTTAAGAGTATGTAATTCTACTGATGAGGTATTGGAACTAAGTGTAGAGAAAGCAAAAGAATTTATTACACTAAACCAGGGTGATAAAGTAGTGGTAACAGGAGGTTTTCCTAATACTGATGAAAATAGAACAACAAATTTAATGAAAATAGAGATTATAGACTAAAAATAGGGATTTCCTATTTTTTTAATAATGTTGAAAAACGTAAGGTTATATGCTAGAATAATTCTATAGAATAGAAACAGGAGAGTATAGTATGGAAAAGAAAAAAGGATTTACGATGATAGAGTTATTAGCAGTAGTAGTAATATTAGGAATCATAGGGACGATAGGAGTAGTAGGAGTAACAAAAATCATCAAGTCATCCCATGAAAGACATAATCTAGCTCAAGCAAAATTATTTGTATCAGGAGCTCAAATGTATTTTACAGATAATAAAAGTAAACTGCCGACCAAAACGTTCACAAGTAAGGAGGTATCCTTAAGGGAACTTCAGGATAAAAACTATATAGAAAAAATAGTGGATTATAAAAAGGATGAGTATAATGCTGAGAAAAGTTATGCGTATGTAACAAAAATGGGAACAGGGAGATATGCTTATGATGGAGAGTTATTAACACAAGATGGTGAAAGAACCAAATATAAACCACAGCAGAATGATAATGGAACAGTAATTTTTTATATAGGAAATCAAAACTTTACAAATCGAACCGCCTATACAAATGCAAAGAAAGAAAAAGAAGTAAGCATAAAAATTAAAGATCCAGATACGATAGCAGGATATATTATTACACTATATAAGGGCGGAAAGGAATTAAGAGAATTAGAGTATAAAGAAGTAGGAAACGAAACACAAGTAGAAACAAAAATAAAAATTAGTCCCAAAGAATATCCGGATGGACAATATAAGATACAAGCCAAAGTGATTGATATATATAATAATCAAAAAACAGCAAAATCAGGAACATTAGTAGTAGATACAATAGCACCCCTATGTGAAACTAAAGTCAAAGGAACGAGTGGAAAAAACGATTGGTATATAAGCGATATAGAAACCAAGGCAGAGTGTAAGGATATGGATGAAAAGGGAAATGAGAAAAATGCAAGTGGATGTGTAAAAACGGTATACTTAACAACAACAGGGGCAACAGAAAATGTAGAGAATAAGGAAGTAGAAAGTTGGACAGTAAAAAAAGATGGAGTCTCTAAGCTGACATATAAAGTATCTGATCAAGCTGGAAATGAGACAGTATGTGAAACTACCGAGGTGAAAAAGGATACAGAAAAGCCGACCTGCACATCTTCTGCCACAGGGCCAGATGCATCGGATCTTAATGGATATACGGAATGGACCAATCATAATAGAGATATTACAGGCTTTTGTACCGACCACATTAGTGGGTGTGTAGTAGAGAATGTCAAAAAAACAATTAGTGACAGCACTGAGAAAACTTCTCCAGGAAAGGTAACAGATCAGGCAGGAAATGAAACAGATTGTAGTGATATTAATGTATATGTAGATAAAGGAAATCCAGTTTGGAAAAAGGACTGTGCAAATAATCCAAATTGTAATGGAAATGGAATAACTAGTATACATAATGGGAAATGGTTTAATAAAAGACACTATGAAGCAAGTGGAAATAAAGGATATAGAATGGGACAATATTATGATCCATCAATTTCAGGAATAAAAGAGATCAAAAGATATAGGCTAAATGCGGAAGGAAATTGGGAATATAAGGATAGTGCCGTATATCCTGGACCAGGGGTAAATACAACCTTTACAAATAATTATCGGCAAACAAATTATTACTATGAAGATCAAAATAATAATATAGGATATCAAATAGTAAATAGAGCAAACTCTACATCTGAAATTTCATCGGTATCTGTTATGATTGATAAAGTAGCCCCTACACTTTATGGATTTTATATAGGGGATAACGGAAGTCATGGAATTTGGTGTAATGACTCTTTGTCAGGGGTTACTCGTTTAGTAAAATATAGTCTAACACCAGGATGGGTAACAGGAATAGAGATAGATGATGGTACAGGAGAGATGGTTAATCACATGGAAGAACGATGGGCCGCTACAGGTGTTAAAAACCCTATATTTGCATGTAAGGATGCAGCTGGAAATAGTTCTACAGCCTCTTATCCTGCTAAATGTACTTCATGTTCAGATGGCTCTGGAAAAGATCCAAATTGGAAAAACTGCCATAAACATGAATTAGGTATAAATTGTTCATCCGGACATTAATTATACAAAAACAGTTGAATATTAGTGCCCAACAACTCCTTACTAAATAAAAAGATGAATCAAGAGGTTTTAAGACCTACTTAATACATTCGTTGTTATATCAATGAATATATTGAGTCTGTAAATTAAAAATCTTTCCATGATAGAATAAAAGAAATAGGGAGATTCTTATATATTGGAGCATTTAAATCTAGAAAGAGAATTGGGATGTCATTTCCCAATTTTATTTTTTAGAAAACTATGGACTTTTAATAGTTAGCCTTTCTTTTATCCATTTTGGGTATACTCCTTATCGCATCACCAAATTTGTCGATAAAGGATTTTCTTTCCCTAAAAAATATGTTAAAATGATAACTACTAATAAGAGGTGATAAAATGGCAATTGGTATTATAGCAGAATACAATCCATTTCATAACGGACATATGTATCATTTAAATCAAATTAAAGAAGAATATCCGGAAGAAGAAATTGTTTTAGTATTAAGTGGTAATTATACTCAACGCGGAGAACCATCTATTATTGATAAATGGAAAAAATCTGAAATTGCGTTAAAAGCGGGAATTGATTTGGTAGTAGAACTCCCTTTTGTATTTTCAACCCAATCTGCAGATTTCTTTAGTTATGGTGCTCTTTCTATTTTAGAATTTCTAAAAGTAGACAAATTTGTCTTTGGTAGTGAAACTAATAGTATTGATCATTTAACAACCATTGCTAGGTGCCAAATTGAAAATACAGAATTCAACCAATTAGTAAAAATATATTCTAAATTAGGGGAGAATTATCCTACTGCTTTATCAAAAGCAGTATATGATTTAACTGGAAAAAAAGTGAACACGCCAAATGATTTATTAGGTGTAAGTTATATTAAAACAATTGTAGAAAATAACTTTTCAATTCAGCCTATTTGTATTAAAAGGACAAGCAACTATCATGGTCAAACTACAACTAAAATTTGTAGTGCCACCGCCGTTCGAGAGGCATTAAAAAATAACGAAAATATTATAGAGTCGGTTCCCAAATTTGTAATTCCATATTTAAATAACCTTCATTTCAAAGATGATTATTTTGACTTATTAAAATATAAAATTATTACAGACGAGAATTTAAGTCGGTATCAAACCGTCGATGAGGGAATTGATCGAAAATTAAAAAAAATAATTCATGCGTGCTTTTCCTATGAAGAATTGATAGATAAAATAAAAACAAAACGGTATACTTATAATAAGATTTCTAGAATGCTTTTACATATCCTAGTTGGCTTTACCAAAGAAGAGGCAAAAGACATGAAACAAATAGAATATATTCGAATTTTAGGATTTAATTTGCATGGAAGACAGTATTTAAATCACATTAAAAAGGAGATCAAAATCCCACTTCTTGCTAAATTTAAAAAGAAATATTCTAAAATGCTAGATTTGGAATTTAGGACCACCAATATATATAGTTTAGGAAAGCAACAAAATCTATCACAATATGAATATAAAAATCATTTAAGAAAGAAGGAAAAAATATGATTAAAACAAAAAAACGAGGAATATTATTTGTAGTGTCAGGTCCATCTGGTTGTGGAAAAGGCTCTATTATCAAAGAACTCTTAAGGAGAAGGACCAATTTATGGCTTTCTATTTCATGCACCAGTAGAGAAAAGAGAGAATATGAAATAGATGGGCAGGATTATTATTTCTTATCCAAAGATGAATTTGAGAAAAAAATTCAGGATGATCAATTTTTAGAATATGCACAATACTCTGATAACTACTATGGAACTCCAAAACAATATATTGATCAACATCTCAATAACGGAGAAGATGTAGTTTTGGAAATTGAAATTATTGGGGCATTAAAGATCAAAAAAATTCTTCCAGATACCCTGTTTATTTTTGTTATGCCCCCTAGTATGTTAGAACTTAGAAAAAGATTAGAAGGAAGAGAAACAGAGACAAAGGAAAAAATAGATCAAAGGTTCAAACGTGCCTATGAAGAAATTAATGCAGTTAATGATTATAACTACGTAGTTGTAAATGATGAAATAGAAAATGCAGCCAGCAAGATAGAGGCTATATTAATCTCTGAAAAGTGTCGTGTAGATAGAATTGAAACACTAGATATAGACAATGAAGAAGAAAGAATTCATGAGGCATTAATAGATCCGAATATGGAATTAGAGTAGTGGTTGACAATAAAAGGAATTTATTTGTTATTAAACTATTCTTATAGTATACTTTAAGGGGTGATTATATGTTAATTGATTTAGATTTTGATGGTGATTATATCATAAATAGTGATATTATAATTCCAAGCGAATATTATAAAGATAGTGAGATTCATGATATAAATCATCTTCATATTGCTGGTAAACTTTATTATGATAGTGATAATATAATCCATGTTATATTAGAAATGACAGGTAACATGGTAATACCTGATTCTATTTCGTTAGATGAGGTTTCTTATCCCTTTTCTATTGAATATGACGATATTTTAGAAGAAAGTTATAAAAATGACGAAAATAAACTTGATTTATTCGAATTTTTGTGGGAAAATATTGTACTAGAGATTCCCTTAAGATTTACTAAGGTTCAGGATCTCAGTAAATTTCATGGGGATGGATGGAAATTAATTAGTGATGAAGAAATTATTTCCTCTAGTAATCCATTTAGTGATTTATTAAAAAACTTTGATAAAAAGGAGTGATAAAATGTTAAAATTAGATATTCAGATGTTTGCGGTACCATTTCGTAAAGTATCAAAGACAAGAAAAAGAACTAGGCAAGCACATAAGGCTATGTGTGCACCAACTCTTACTAAATGTCCAACTTGTGGAGAAATGATTAAGCCACATAGAGTATGTAAAAAATGCGGAAGTTATAAAAAGAAGACCGTAGTAGAAGTAAAAGAAGCTGCTTAAATGAAAGAAAACATATTAATGGTATGTTTTCTTTTTTGTGGATAATTTTATATTCAAATACTCCTTACTTTAGGAATATGAGCAAAATCGGCTTATATAATAGATTGAATAAGTAGATTTTATCCTAACATCGATCTAAACATGTTAACCTGTTAAATTTAGGGGTAACATCATTAATAGGGGAGATTTAAGCATTAGTATTAAATAAGATCTATCAGTGATTAGTGTTTATATCTATTATAGGAAGTATGAGAATTATAAAAATGTTCTTGTTTTTTATAAGGGTTAAACTTATCGCAATTATTATAAATATAAAGGGTTCTGGATTTAGAACAACAAGACTGATTGTTGCAGCTAGAGGTACTTTTTTAATTTGTGGTTACACATTATCAGAAATGGTAGTTCTATATTTATCACTTCTATTTCCAATTTAAGTAAAAATGACTATTTGTCGTTTATCTTATCCAGGTTTCAATATGTATTATGAAAAAAAGTGCGTATTGCATTTTGTTAATCAGAGTTCAGAATATTTTTTCCAAAAAATTGGATATTTTTAAAGTTTCTGTTTGGGATGTTAGAGTAATTGTGAAAAGGTTTCGAAGTGACAAGAATATTATAGTAACGAAAAGTTATACGGAAAACATAATATATAAAAATAGAAGCTTATTGAACATTGGTGTTAGGGGAAATAGTGATGTATATATTCTTTAATTGATGGAGAGTCTATACATCCGCTTGTCAAAATAATTTTTAATTATTTGAATAAAGTAAATGTAAATATTGGATATTGCAATGTTTTTCTAGATGCTACTTTTATGTTGAATAGATTATGTAATGTAAAATATCCCAAATATGAAATACTGAAGTTTTTTATTAATACATTACCAAGTCTATAGATTTAATTGGAATAGTTAATTTTTCTGCAGGATTGAAAGATCTTCATAATATCTTGCGACAATTTAAGGGAAATATGGGTTCTTATTTGGGCGAAAGCCATAAATGTAATATCAAATAAAAAATAGTATATAGCTATATAAAATCAAATCGTTTATTGTTAAATAATATGAAGATGCAGGAAATTTCCATAAATATCAATCATATGGAATTTCAAGGAAAGGATTTAGAGAGTGCAGATTTATATATGAAAAGTATAAATGTAATATGGGTTATGTAATCATGTTGTAATGCACAAAATAAATACGAAATTAATGTAATAATAAATGATTATCGAAATGACCAAGAGTATATAAATATGGTTGAACAGAAAGTAGTAGAGCTGAACCCTTGTTATGAAGATAATAATTTTTCTATTAATATTATGTTTGATATTCTGAAATAGTTGCATGTCAATATATTCTATGGTAATATATAAAATAATATTATACTTAAAGCTTTTTCTGAAATAAAAAAAATTATGGTTTTGGGGAAAAAAGTTAACAAATGAGTAGAATTAAAATTTATTATTAACAATATGAAAAAAGGGGAATTATTATGAAATTATTATTAGTAAGACATGGTAAAGATGAGGATGGTTTTCGTGGAGGATGGAGTACTTTTGATTTGGTAGAAGAGGGTAGAAATCAAGCATTGAAACTTGCAAATTATTTGAAGAAAAATAAAATTTCTTTTGGCGTTAATCATATTGTATCTAGTGATTTGCCTCGTACTATGTCGACAGCCAAATTTATTGCTGAAAAACTTGAAATTCCAATTATAAAAGAAGCACGTCTTCGGGAGATGAATAACGGTGATTTAGCTGGTATGCAAAATGATCTAGCCGAGGAAAAATATCCTGGTTTATATTTTAATACTTTAAGAATGAATGAAAGATATCCCAATGGAGAAAGCCCCGTTGAGTTTTATAATCGTATTTATAGTTGGTTTATGGACTTTTTAGATCAAAATAGTCAAAGTAATGGTAATATATTAGTAGTGACACACAGTGGTGTGATTAATATCTTATATCATATTGTGAAAAATATTGAGTGGAATAACAAAAAAAAGTCGTTTAAGGTGGAAAATTGTAGTTTGCATGTTTTAAATACTTCAACCATGCAATTTGAAAAAGAAAATCAAGTTGATTTTATGTTAAATAAATAATTTAGGAACGATTAAGGCAATATGGAATTATATTTTTGCCTGATTAATAGGGAATGTGGTTTAATATAGAAAAAAGACTATGAGTACGAAAGGCCCCTTAAGAACTGGATAGCAGATGACGATTTTTTTCCCTCAGCTATCTTGGGTGCAACAGGAAGGAATAAGGAAGATAAGAAAGTGGAGATTTTGATAATAAGTCTTCAAGGATATATCCGATATTGAATACTAGATAAATCCTCATCTTAGAAAGATATTTGATTTTCGCATTTCTGCTGAAATGTTTGATAAAAAAGTTGCTATAATTACATAAAAAGAAAAGAATATCGAACTTTTCTACAATTAATGAATTTATGACAAGCATTGCAAACATA
>CAJUJA010000044.1:0-3230 GCA_910586635.1 uncultured Bacilli bacterium
GGTTTTTGTGGAAAAACACATAAGTGATAAATATTATAAAAATATTATACGAGATTTTTTTAAAAATCGACGTAAATCATAATATTATGTTATAATAATTTTATAGAAGGAGGCCTCTTTTTATGTATCAAGCACTATATAGAAAATACAGACCGAAAAACTTTGAAGATGTAGTAGGGCAAGATTTTGTAATAAAAACATTGAAAAATTCCATTACTTGTAATAAAGTGAGTCACGCTTATTTATTTTATGGTCCAAGAGGCATTGGAAAGACAACTATTGCAAAAATTTTTGCGAGAGCTGTAAATTGTGAATATTCTAAAGATGGTAATCCTTGTGAAAATTGTTCTGCATGTACTAAATCTAAGGATAATCAAACTGTGGATATTATAGAAATAGATGCTGCTTCTAATAATGGCGTTGATGAAATTAGGGAAATAAAAAGTAAAGTGAATATAGTTCCTAGTGATTTAAAATATAAAGTTTATATCATAGATGAAGTTCATATGTTGACTCCAGGAGCTTTTAATGCATTACTAAAAACTTTGGAAGAGCCTCCAAAACATGTTATCTTTATTTTAGCAACTACAGATCCTCAGAAAGTTTCAGAAACAATCATTTCAAGATGTCAATGTTATTCCTTTAAAAGAATAACTGAAAAAAAAATTGTGGAAAAACTAGATCAGATTTGTGAAAAGGAAAAAATTGATATTAATGAGGATGTTTTAAAACAAATTGCTCTTTCTTCTAATGGTGGATTGAGAGATTCTATTAGTTCCTTAGATAAAATCGCTTCTTATAAACAAGATTTGATTACTATGGAAGATTATTTAGAAATTAATGATATGGTTTCTAGTCAAGAAATAGAAAATTTTATTGAAGTTATTTTATCTGGTAATATAAAAAAATTTATTTTAATGTTTAATCAATATTATTGTAACGGAAAAAACTTAATTGAAATTATAAACCAATCTATATATTATTTAAGAAACATAATGATGGATTATTATCTAGAAAAAAAACCATTAAAATTTAGAATTGAAAGTTATCAGTTTCTTATTAATTTATTAAACGAAAAAATGTTCGATATAAAAAAATCATCAAATCCTAAAATATATATTGAAATTATGATTTTAAGATTCTTAGAAGATACTATTTTAAGTAGTAAAGAATTAAATTCAATTATTTCCCAAGAAAATCATTCACAACAAATTAAGCAAAATATTTCCCGGGAAATAAAATTAGATAATCAAAAGGAATTTATAACGGTTGAAAAATTAAAAAATCATGAATTAGATATGAATGGAGATGGAGATCAATCAACTGAAGATTTATCTAGTGATGAAAAAGAAAAACAAGAGTTTTTAGAGGAAAAATCAAATATTATTGAAATTATGAAAATCCGATTAAATAATGCATTAGCACAAGCTGATAAAAAAGAAAAGCAACAGTGCGAAATAGATTTTAAAAAATTGGATAATAGTGTTTTTGACCAAGAAATAGGATATATCGTTTCAGAATTACTTAATTCAACTATTCGAGTAGTCAGTAAAGATATTCTTATTATTAGTTATGAATATGATTCGGTTGTTAATCAAAATTTGAAAGAAATAGGTTTATTTCAAGAGGTGTTGGAAAAAGTAACTGGTATTTCTAAAAAAATAGGAATTATTACAGATGAAATGTGGGAATTAGAAAAGCAAAAATATATAAAAAGTACTAAAAATAACCAAAAGTATGATATTATAGAAGAACCAGAGTTAATTGAAATAGGTGTTGATGAACAATCTAGTAGTTTTACAGAATTAAATGACTTTGGCGATATTGTTGAAATTAATTAGAAAGAGGATGATATTATGAATATGCAAGCATTAATGAAACAAGCACAAAAATTACAAAAAGATATGATGAATACAAAAGAAGAAATAGATAAAACTGAATTTGTTGGAGAAAGTTCATTAGTTAAAGTTACTATGAAAGGTACAAAGGAAGTAACCAAAGTAGAAATTAGTCATGAAAATTCTTTAGAAAAAGAAGATATAGAAATGTTAGAGGATATGATTTTATTAGCAGTTAATGAGGCTAATAAAAAGATCGATGAAATGACAGAAAGTAAAATGGGTAAATTTGGTAATTCAATGCCAGGGTTATTTTAAAATGTATCCAGAAAGTATACATAATTTAATAGAATCATTTAAGTTATTACCAGGAATTGGGGAAAGAACTGCGGAACGATTAGCTTTTTGTATCTTAGATATGGATTATGATAATGTAAAGTTTTTTTCAGATAATATAAAAAATGTACAGAAAGTAATTCATAAATGTTCAAATTGTAATAATTTAACTGAATCAGAAATTTGTAATATTTGCAGTGATTCTTATCGAGATAAAAAGACACTATGTGTGATAGAAGATGTAAAGAGTATTTATCTTTTTGAAAAAATGGGAATGTTTAAAGGAATTTATCATGTTTTAGATGGTTTGATATCTCCATTAGATGGTATAAATCCAGAAGATATAGGATTAGAAAAGTTATTGCATAGAGTGAAAAATGAAAATTATCAAGAGATTATATTTGCTTTTAAGCCTAGTGTTGAGGGAGAAACTACAGCTTTATATATAAAAAAAATGCTAGAAAATACCAATATCAAAATCACTAGATTAGCAAGTGGGGTACCTATGGGTGCTGATATCGAATATATAGATAGTTTAACATTAGAAAGAGCTTTGAATGATAGAAAAGAAGTAGAATAATTCTTAAAAATTTTCATACTGTTAAATGAGGAGATGGACAAGTATGAAAAAGATAATACCTTATGTTAGAAGATTTATTATGAGCTTTTTTGTTTTATATGGATACAATTTAATTGCTGTTAACTTTAATATGGTAATACCTATTAATGTTATTACAATTGGGGCAGTTACCCTTTTAGGAGTTCCATCTTTATTGGCACTATTATTATTAAAGGTTATTGCTCTTTAAATAAAGTAGGTGGTATGTTGGGTAGTAAATTTATAAATCAGAAAAAATTTTATGATTATGTAGAAAAAAGCATTATTCATAATCAAAAAATATCACATGCTTATTTAATTGAAGTTTCGAATCTTTCAAATTATATGGAATTTGTAAATGAATTTATAAAAGTTTTATTATGCAACTCAAATAAAATTACTCCAGATGAAAAAGAGAAAATATCAAGGCAAATAGATCAAAATAATTATCCTGATTT
>CAJUJA010000044.1:3240-10806 GCA_910586635.1 uncultured Bacilli bacterium
TGATTTATGTAATTGATAAAGCAGAAAATTTAAATGATTCTTCAGCAAATACAATTTTAAAATTTTTAGAGGAACCTGAAGAGGATATTATCGCTATTTTACTAACAAATAATAGATATCAGGTATTAGATACCATTTTATCTAGATGCCAGATTTTATGTTTGGCAGGAGATTATTCATTTAAGAGTGAATTAGATACCAATTTATTGGATTTTGTATCAGAAGTACAGAAAAAAAATGATTTAATACTAAATTTTGATACCTATTTAAGTCATTTGTTTTATGATAGAGAACAAGCAAGAACAAATTTGGATTTATTACAAACTTATTTCTGTAATTGTTTAGATCAAAATAATACAGAATATAATCAAAATAATTTACTACAAGATGTAAGTAATAGAATATTATTAAGGTATATTGAGATATTTGATATCTATAAAGAAAAACTTCAATATAATTTGAACCTAAAATTATGGTTAACAGATTTATTGATTCGATTAATGGAGGTGAAATAAGTGTTTGATATTATAGCAATTTCTTTTGATTCATCGCCTAATAAATATTATTTTTCTCCTAATAATTTAAAATTAAAGAAAAATGATAGAGTAATTGTAGAAAAAGAAAATGGTATTGATATTGGAACCTGCAAAACTAATATCATTCAGGAAAAAAAAGAAAATTTGGTATTACCCTTGAAGTATGTAAAAAGGAAAGCAACAAAAGAGGATGTTTTAAAAGATCAAAAGAATAAAGAAGAGTCAGCAAAAGCGTTGCTATATGCAAAAAAATTAGCTCAACAGTTGCATTTGAAAATGAATTTTATTACAGCTAATTATACTCTTGATAGGTCTCAACTATATTTATCTTATTTGTCAGAAGAAAGAATTGATTTTAGAGAATTAGCAAAAAAGTTAGCTCAAAAGTATAAAACAAGGATTGAATTGAGACAAGTTGGTGTAAGGGATAAAGCTAAAATAGTAGGAGGAATTGGACCTTGTGGCTTGTTTTTATGTTGTAACAGTTTTTTAACAGATTTTAGTAGTGTTTCTATTAATATGGCAAAAAATCAGTTTTTGGCTTTAAATCCCAATAAAATTAATGGTGTTTGTGGCAGATTATTATGTTGCCTAAATTATGAAGATGAGGTATATAAAGAATTGAAGCAAAATTTTCCTAAAGTTGGTAGTAAAGTTCAAACCATAAAAGGAGAAGGTAAGGTGATTTCTATTGATTTATTTCACCAAACCTATCAAGTAGAAATAGATAAGAATACTGTGATAGAAGAAACAGTAAAGGAATGATATGATACAGTTAAATGATTTAGTTGGTTATACAAATAGAAAAATTTATCAAGATAAAGAATATTTTAATTTTACTTTAGATAGTGTTTTGTTAGGAGAATTTGCCTCCTTAAATTTATCAGTAAAAAAAATTTTAGAAATAGGAAGTGGCACAGGTGCAGTTAGTCTAATACTATCTTCTAAAACAAAAGCTTTTATTGATGCAGTAGAAATTCAAAGACCACTTTATAATCTATTTAAGAGAAGTATTGCTTATAATCATTTAGAAAGCCAAATTCATCTATATTGTGAAGATATTAAAACGTCTTCTTTATTAGAACGAAATAATTATTATGATTTAATTGTTTGTAATCCCCCTTATTTTAAAGAGTCAAAGAAAAATACTTCTTCATTTAAGTCTATTGCTAGGCATGAGGAGGCTTTAAATTTAGAAGATGTTGTTAAAATTAGCCGAAAGTTATTAAAAGATAGAGGAAAATTAGCCATTGTATATGATTCTAAAAGATTGGTGGAAGCGTTAACTCTTATGGAAAAGAATAGAATTATTCCTAAACGATTAAAGATGATTCATGATCATAAAGAAAAAGAAGCTAGTGCTATTTTAATTGAAGGAATAAAAAATGGAAGACCTGGTTTAAAAATAGAGGCTCCATTTATAGGAGATTCCTTTCAGTTTTCAAAAAATATTTAATGATTTATCAAGGAGGATTTTTATGAGTCAATCTAGTTATCATGGACAAGCTTGTTTATATTTGATTCCAACACCAATTGGAAATTTAGAAGATATTACTATTCGAGCTTTAAACTTATTAAAAAGTGTCGATCTTATCTTATGTGAAGATACTAGGGTCACTGGAAATCTATTAAAAAAATATTCTATTAAAAATAAATTAATGAGTTGTCATGAACATAATGAAGTTAAAATCAAACAACAAGTAGTAGAATATTTAAAAGATGGAAAAAACATTGGATTAGTAACTGACCAGGGTTCTCCTGTTATTAGTGATCCAGGGTATGTAATTGCAAAAGCAGTAATAGAAGAAGGACTATCTGTTGTAGGACTTCCCGGTGCGACTGCTTTTGTTCCTGCTTTAATTTCTTCTGGGCTTCCTCCTTCTAGATTTTTATTTTATGGATTTTTAAATGCTAAAAAAAGTAAGCAAAAAGAAGAACTTAATTCTTTAAAAAATTATCCTTATACTATAATTTTTTATGAAGCACCTCATAGAATCGTTGATACATTAAATCACATAAAAGAAATCTTTGGAAATAGAAAAATTTGTTTAACTCGTGAAATATCTAAATTGTATGAGGAAATATATCGTGGCTCTATAGAAGATATTTTATTGGAAATAGAAAATATAAAAGGTGAACTTGTTTTATTAGTAGAAGGGAATACTGAAAAAGTAGATTATTCACACATGACAGTATTAGAACATGTTCGGCTATATTTAGAAGATGGTATGATAGAAAAAGAGGCTATTAAACTAGTAGCAAAAGAAAGAGAAGTTGCTAAATCTATTATATATAATGAATACCATACCAATAAAAAATAGATTATGATATAATGTGTAGTAGTATTTAGGTGGTGCTATATGGAAAAGTATAACTTATCGTTTCATGATATAACTTCCAATTATTTTCATTTTACCTCGTATTTCAATTTGAAATCCATTGAAACAGTAGGTCTTATTTCTAAAATTGGAAAACACGCTAAATACATTGAAAAAACAAAAAAAGTATTTTTTGTTGAAGGTTTAGATAATCTTTTAATCTTATTTGACTGTTGGATAAATATTTTTTATTATATGCCAAGAATTCCCTTTATTTATACACTTGGTGCACATTTATTAAGATGGAGATGTTTCCCTCAAATAATTGCAGATTGTTATTTCGGATTACTTAAGAAAACTAAAATATATGAAAAAAGAGCTTTTAAAGTATTTGATAAGTTGCTTAATGAATCAGTTTTGTTAAAATTAGATTTAAAAGAGAAAATAGATTTTAACTATGATGATATAGATGAAATAAAATCTAGAAAATATAAAAAGAGACATTTAGAATTAATGGGTTATCATAAGAGGTATTCCTCTTTAGAAAATAATGATATGGATAGGTGGAATCTTCATTGTTTTTCTAATCACAATATTTCTAAAGATAAAATAAAGTTATGTTATATAAATAATTCATATTATCTAATTGATATTTTAAATTATACTGTTAGTAATTCAAAGTTAGATTTAGAAAATATGGTTCCAATACTTTATAAATATTTAAAAAGTAGGAATTATGTTTAATTTATAAGAGTTATAAAAAGAAAGGTATGTGTTAATATGAAATTAATAGTAGGTTTAGGAAATCCCGGAAAAGAGTATGAAAACACAAGACATAATGTTGGTTTTTCTATGATGGATTACTATGTTTCTTCCAAAAATTTGGGACAGTTTAGACAAAAGGATCAAGGACTATTTTTGAAAAGTAAGCTCTTTGGAGAGGATGTCGTATTTTTAAAACCTCAATCTTATATGAATTTATCAGGAGAGATTGTTAGAAGATACTTAGATTTTTATAAGATATCTACTCATGATTTGTTGGTAATTAGTGATGATTTAGATTTGAATATAGGAAATTTTAGATTAAGACCTAGTGGTAGTAGTGGAGGACATAATGGACTTAAAAATATAGAACTTCATCTTGGAACTAACCAATATAAAAGATTAAAAATAGGAATTTCTAATCGAAAGGATATGGATACGAAAAATTATGTTCTTGGGAAGTTTTCTAAAGAGGAAGTAGAACAGATCAATCAGGTGGCTATAAAAGTAGAAGAAGTATTAGATGAATATTTAAAAAAAGATTTTTCTACTTTAATGAGTCAATATAACCATAAAAATAGGTGATTTTATGAATATTTTTGATCAAATAGTAGATGATGATTATAAAAAAGGCATGGGTATCATGGGTGTTACCGATGAGTTTTTTTGTTGCTATCTATCAAGACTTGTTTTAAAGAAAAATATTTTAGTTGTTGTTAATTCTTTATATGAGGCAAATAAAATCTATTCGTCTATTTTAAATTATACTAGTAATGTTTATCTATTTCCTATGGATGACTTTTTAACAAGTGAAGCGATTGCCATTAGTCCTGATTTAAAAGTAAATAGATTAGAAACGATGGATGAATGTTTTAAAAAAGGGAAGAAAATAGTGGTTACAAATTTAATGGGATATTTACGATTCTTGCCAAGTCCAACTTCTTATCAAGCCTCTTTTTTAGAATTAAATATTGGTATGATTATTAATAGGGAAGAATTGATTGCTAAATTATTAAATAACGGTTATCAAAAAGAAACTATTGTTACTAAAACAGGAGAGATTGGAATTCGTGGTTTTGTTGTGGATATTTTTCCATTAGGAGAAGAAAATCCTATTAGAATTGAATTCTTTGGAGATGAAATTGATTCTATAAGATTTTTTTCGCCAGATGATCAAAAGTCTATTTCTAAAATAAATCAAATTATCATTCGTCCCTTTAGTGAGTTTATTTCTAATACTGATGTAGTAGAAGAAAAAAGATATCAAAAGTATTTACCTAAATATACGAAGAAAGTTTCTAATATTTCTGATTATTTAGAGTCTTGTGTTACTGTTTATAAAGACTATTCCCAACTTCTTTTAAGTTATCAACAGATCATAGAAGAGACATTTACTTATCAGACTACCAAGGATACGGAATTTACTGGGACTTATATGCATGATTTTAAAGAAATAGATGAAAAGGATTATTTTTATTATTTAAGTATTAATAATACATCTTCTAAACTAGATAAAAAACAAATAAGAGATTATCAAGTAAAAACTCCTCCTCAGTTTAGAGAAAATATCAATACGATTCAAGAATATTTATCTTCTAATCTTTCTAAAGGGAAGACGATTGTGATGTGTCTTTCTAAAAATAAAAGGAAACAGGTTATAAAAATGCTATCTTGCAGGATTATAGAAACTGATTTTGATCATATTGAAAAGGGTTCTGTTAATATGGTAGAGGATGAACTAACAGAAGGGTTTATCATAGGGGACTATATCTTTATCACAGCACACGAGTTGTTTTTAGAAAATAAAACTTCTAAAAAATATAAGACAAAGTTTAAATATGCTTCTAAACTAAAGGATATTAATAGTTTAGAAGTTGGAGATTATGTGGTACATGATGCTCATGGAATAGGAATTTACAATGGAATTAAGGTATTAACTTCTAATGGGCAAAAAAAAGATTATATTGAAGTTTTATATAAAGGGACTGATAAACTTTATATTCCAGTTGAGAAAATAGATTATTTAAGTAAATATGTTGGAAAAGAAGGTTTAGTTCCTAGTGTTCATAAGTTAGATAGTATTGAGTGGAAAAAAACGAAAGCAAGAGTTACTAAAAAAGTCCAGGATATGGCAGACCAGTTATTAAATTTATATGCAGAAAGAGAAAGTAGAAAAGGATTTGCTTTTAGTAAGGATACTTTCATGATGCAGGAATTTGAAAATGACTGTCCATTTGAGTTAACAAAAGATCAGGCTTTAGCAGTGAGGCAAATTAAAGAAGATATGGAATTAAATAGACCTATGGACAGATTATTATGTGGAGATGTTGGTTTTGGAAAAACAGAGGTAGCATTTCGAGCTATCTTTAAGGCAGTGATGGATTCCAAACAAGTATTATTTTTATGTCCTACTACTATTCTTTCTTCTCAGCATTATGAAAATGCAAAAGAAAGATTTCATAATTTTCCTGTTAATATTGCTCTTTTTAATCGTTTTACGACACCTAAAGAGGCAAAAAGAATAAAAGAAGGGCTATTAGATGGTAGTATTGATTTGGTATTTGGGACTCACAGACTTCTTAGTAAAGATATAGAAGTAAAAGATTTAGGGCTTTTAATTATTGACGAGGAACAAAGATTTGGTGTTCTTCATAAAGAAAAAATCAAAGAATATAAAACAAATATTGATGTGTTAACCTTAACTGCAACTCCAATTCCTAGAACATTACAAATGTCTATGGTAGGAATCAGAAGTCTTTCTTTGATTGAAACTCCTCCAGTTGATCGTTATCCGATACAAACTTATGTGGTGGAAGAAGAGGATTTATTGATTAAAGATGCTATTTATAAAGAGTTATCAAGATCAGGGCAAACTTTTATTCTTTATAATTATGTGGAAAAAATAGAGGCAAAGGTTCGTCATATTAAACAGTTGGTTCCAGATGCTAGAGTAGATTTTGCACATGGAAGAATGAGTAAACAACAACTAGAAAACAAGATGATTGATTTTATTCGGGGAGATTTTGATGTCTTAGTTTGTACCACGATTATAGAAACAGGTATTGATATTCCCAATGTTAATACATTGATCATTTTGGAGGCTGATCGTTTTGGTTTAAGTCAACTTTATCAAATTAGAGGCCGTGTTGGTAGAAGTAACAGGTTTGCTTATGCTTATTTAATGTATCAACCAAGTAAAGTATTAACAGAAACTGCTGTGAAAAGATTAAATGTAATTAAGGAGTTTACAGAGTTGGGAAGTGGATTTTCTATTGCAACCAGAGATTTATCTATTAGAGGAGCAGGAGATATTTTAGGGAGTGAGCAAGCAGGGTTTATTGATACAGTGGGAATTGAACTTTATTTAAAAATGCTTGATGTAGAAGTGGCACGAAGAAAAGGAAAAGAAATGAAAGAAGAAAAGTTAGAATCTACACAACCTCTTTTAAATGTTGCAACCCATATTAGTGATCATTATATTGGTGATGAGAGTTTAAAAATAGAAATTCACAAGAAAATAAATCAAATAGATAGTAGAGATTCTTTCATAAAAATTAAAGGGGAATTAGAGGATCGTTTTGGTAAAATCGATGACAATTTAATTATCTATATGTATGAGGAGTGGTTTGAAAAACAAGCAGAACTACTTCAAATATCAAAAGTTATAGAAACAAAGAATTATATTGAACTGGTTTTCTCAAAGGATGTTATGGAAACGTTTGATACCGAGGATTTATTTGTGCAGTCTTTTAAAATTTCTAATATGTTCCGCTTTAAAAGTAAAAGTAATAGTGTATCTATTATCTTAGATACGATTCGTTTGGAAAAACATCCTATTTATTATTTGACAGAACTTTTAGAATATATGATAAGAAAGAAAAATGGCTAAACATGTTTGTGTAGTTGTCAATGATGTGACACCACAATAAGTCGAAAAAAATATTAATTGG
>CAJUJA010000045.1:0-524 GCA_910586635.1 uncultured Bacilli bacterium
CGAGATTTCTGAATGTGACTGGAGTTCAGACGTGTGCTCTTCCGATCTTCTCTAAAATAGGACAGTTATAGGAAACATATTCTGCAATATCTTGTGGCATACTGATTAATAGAAATCCTGATATGGGTGTTAGACCTGTTGCTATTGCATATATATTTCTAGTAATGGTTAAATTTCTAACTTTTTTATTCATAGGAAACCTCCTCTTCTATATTTGCATATACTATCATATACTATTTAATTTGTCAAAAACCATTTTTTACCATAGAAGGCAAAAAAGGTCTTGATTTATTTATCAATTTATAGTAATCTATAAATGCATTCAACAAATATTTAGAAAACACTTGCAAAAATATAAGAATTAGTGTAGAATGTAAAAGTACTGTTATGAAATGGTCCTGTAGCTCAGTTGGTTAGAGCACACGCTTGATAAGCGTGGGGTCATAGGTTCAAGTCCTATCAGGACCACCATTATTTTTGCCTCAATAGCTCAGTTGGTTAGAGCACTTGACTGTTAATCAAGG
>CAJUJA010000045.1:534-10055 GCA_910586635.1 uncultured Bacilli bacterium
CGGCTTAACACACTGCCCTTTCACGGCAGCATTCACGGATTCGAATTCCGTACTGGTCACCAATTTTGAAGTAAACTCCCAAACGGAGTTTTTCATTTTAAAAAGAATTGACAAGATACCTAATTTCATGTAATATTATAGGTGCAGTTGGAGCAGTACTCAAGAGGCTGAAGAGGCGCCCCTGCTAAGGGTGTAGGTCGGGCAACTGGCGCGAGAGTTCAAATCTCTCCTGCTCCGCCATTATAGTTAGATAAAATCTTCGAAAAACAGAAGATTTTCTTTTTTTTGAACTTTTAATATCGACCTATTCATGGTATACTAAATATTGAATAGGAGAATGATATGATGCATCAATATATGAAGAAATTTTTATCCGATTATACAGAAATTAATGACTATTATAATTTTTTAGTAGACAAAACAAAACAGTTAGAATTTGTAGGAATTACTAATGAATGGTTAATTGATAATTATTATCTTATTATAGAACAGAAAAATAACATCTTAGAACAAAAAAGACAATTATCGAAAGATTTAAAAAAGAGCAGTAATATATATCCTATTATTAAGAAATTAGTAGAAAATAGTGAATATCAGTTAAATTATAAAATGATTATAAAGGAGTTAAATCGTTATCAAAAAAAGATAAATACCTTTTTTTTATATGAAGAAATCTCTTTAATTCCAGTATTGTTAATTTTTATTTATGTATCTAAATTAAATGAAATTAGTCAAGAATCATATCTAGAATTACGAGCTAAGAATGAAATAGAATCTATTATTCAAGAAATTCCAGAAGATACTTCAGTAGACATTAGCTTCTTTGAAAGGCATGGTGTTAATTTTAGGGATAATAGTAATTATATTTTTGAAATGAATCATCAATTAAAAGAACTAGGAGCTAAGTCTAATAAATTTTTTAAAGAATTGAATATTTTGTTAGAGGATAGGGGAATTAGCTTAAAAGAAGTTCTTAATGAGGAGTATCAACGAAGAAGTGATATGAATTTTTTAATTTCCAATATCTTTAAAAGCCTAAAGAATATTTCTGATTTAAATGTAGAGGACTTATATGAGGGAATTAGTAAGTGTGAGAAGTATTTAATGGAAGATGATATTTATAATGATATGACAAAACAGACAAAGCAATTATATCGCTCTCAAATTATAAGACTATCAAAGAGGTCTGGTCTAAATGAAATTAAGTATGTAGAGAGGTTATTAGATAATGCGGATCATGAAAATTATCATATCGGATTTCAGCTATTTAAACCGAAAAAAAATCAACTAAGATTTTGTATTTATCTTAGTAGTATATTTATTTTTACTGTTTTATTATGTATTTTACTTTCTTCTTATTTTATTCCATGGAGAGTGTTGGGATTTTTCATTTTATTGGTACCAGTGGGACAATTAACGATGCAAATTGTTTCGCATATTTTATCTACCTTTATTCCACCAAAACCACTTCCTAAAATGGATTATTCGAAAAAGATACCCGAGGAGTTTGCGACTATGGTAGTGATTCCTACTATTATTAGGAATAAAGAAAAAATCAAGGAAGTATTTGATAAGTTAGAAACTTTTTACATTTTTAATAAAAGCAATAACTTATATTTTACCTTATTAGGAGATGTGACTTCTAGTGATAGTAAAGTGTGTCCTTATGACAAGGAATTATCAGAGTATGGAAAAATGCTTGCATCTCAATTAAATAAAAAGTATAAAAAGGATTTATTTTATTTTATTTATAGGAAAAGAATTTGGAATGAAAAAGAGAGTAGTTACTTAGGGTATGAGCGAAAAAGAGGAGCTTTATTGCAGTTTAATAGGATTCTGTTAGGAAAGATGAGTAAAACTGAGGAAGAGCAATACTTTAACGTTAATACTTTATCTAATTTTCAAAAGAAAGTTAAATATGTAATTACACTAGATACCGATAGTAATTTAGTATTAAATTCTATTTTAAATTTAGTAGGTTGTATGGCTCACCCTTTAAATAAACCAGTTTTAAATCAGCAACAAAATAAGGTTATAAAAGGGTATGGAATTATGCAGCCTAGAATTAGTATTGACATTGAGTCTACTAATAAGTCTGTCTACTCTCAAATTTTTGCTGGAGTTGGAGGATTTGATACTTATAGTGCTATTATTCCTAATACGAATCAAGATTTATTTTCAGAAGGAAACTTTGTTGGTAAGGGAATTTATGATTTAGAAGTTTGTGATCAAGTGTTATATCAAGCATTCCCTGACAATTTAATTTTAAGTCATGATTTGATAGAAGGAAATTATTTGCGTTGTGCTTATATTTCTGATATTGAATTATATGAAAACTTTCCCGCTAACTTTTTAACAGATGTAACTAGACACCATCGTTGGGCTAGAGGAGATGTTCAAATGCTTGGGTTTTTGTTACCTAAAATTAAGAACAAAAATCATCAGACGATTAAAAATCCTATGAATTTATTGGAAAGATTTAAGATTTTAGATAATATTGTAAGGTTATTTTTATATCCGATGTTACTTCTTATTCTTTTTCTTTCTTTAACTATTTCAGATCATCCGTATTTTTTCTTAGGATTTGTAGTATTTATTATTTGTTTACCAATTATCTCTTATTTACGAAGAAAACTATACTCTAAAACTGATAAATTGACTACGATTTACTATAAGAATTTAATATTTGGTGGCAGGTCTTTGTTACTTCGAACTTTGGCCGTATTTTCTACCATTCCTTATTATACATATTTATACATGGATGCTTTTTTTAGAACCCTATATCGTTTATTTATTTCGCATCAAAATTTATTGAATTGGATTACAGCAGAGGATGTAGAAAAAACAGTAAAGAAAGATCTAATTAATTATTTAAAAAATTTTAAATTTAATTTCATAACTTCGGTTCTTATGATTGGAATAGGAGTATGGACCCATAATCTTGCTATGGATATCATTGGAATTATTTTCCTTGGTTCTCCTTTTTTAATTTATTATATTAGTAAAGATTTACAAAATGAGGTAATAGAATTATCAGAACATAAGAATAATGAAATCAAACATTTAGCTAGAAATACTTGGAATTACTTTAAAGATCACTTGACTTCAGAACATCATTATTTAATTCCTGATAATTATCAAGAAAATAGGGAAGAAAAGGTGGACTTTAGAACATCTCCTACAGATATTGCTTTTTCCTTAACTAGTGTAATTGCAGCCTTTGAACTGGAGTTTATTTCCTATGATGATGCCATTCTTTATTTGGAAAATATTTTAAGATCTGTTAATTCATTAGAAAAATGGCATGGTCATTTGTATAATTGGTATGATACTACTACTAAAAAAGTGATGCACCCAAGGTTTGTTTCCACGATTGATTCGGGAAATTTAGTTGCAGCTTTTATTATTGTTTTAGAATTTGTTCATAAACATGGGGAGGAGTCTTTAGAAAAGTTGTGTGAAAAGCTGATTCAAGATGCCAAGTTTCAAAAGTTATATACGAAACAAGATGTGTTAAGTATTGGTTATGATGAAGAAGAGGGACATCTATCTATTTATAATTATAATAAATTTGCAAGTGAGTCTAGACTGACCAGTTATGTTGCTATTTGTAAGGGAGATATTCCAAGTAAACATTGGTTTTGCCTAGATAAATCTCTTACTACATATAACCATCATAAGGGGTTAATCTCTTGGTCTGGGACCGCCTTTGAGTATTATATGCCTTTATTATTTATGAAAAATTATAAAAATACATTATTAGATGAGTCTTATGACTTCGCACATATCTGTCAAAAAAGCTACATGGATTCTATTAATAAAAGGTTGCCCTGGGGAATTAGTGAATCAGCATATAATGAACTAGATAATGCTCTTAATTATAAGTATAAGAGTTTTTCGGTTCCCTTTTTAAAAGCTAGGGAAGAGTCCAATAGTCGAATTGTAATTTCACCATATTCTTCTTTAATGGCACTTAGTCTTTATCCGGAAGATATTTATGATAATATTTTAAAGTTTAGAAGGATTAATATGATTTTTAAATATGGCTTTTATGAGGCTTATGATTATTCTAACAAGGGAATTGTAAGAGCTTGTTTTTCACATCATCAAGGAATGATTTTAATGGGACTTACCAATTATTTAAAAGACCATGTTATGCAAAAGTATTTCCATAGTAATGTTAAAATAAGAACCTTTGATATTTTATTAAAGGAAAAGGTTCAAGTAAAAGCAGATATTGATATGAAAATGGCTAAGTATAAACAATATAATTATCATAAAGAATCTGTAGAAAATGATATTCGAGTATTTCCATATATTTCTTCTATGCCTGAGGTGAGTGTTTTATCCAATCAAAAGTATTGTTTGGTTATGAATGATAGAGGTCTTAGTTTTTCCAGATATCGAACTCTTCAGTTAAATAGGTATCGTAAAATAACAGAACAGGATTATGGCATGTTTTTATATATTAAAAATATTAACACAAACAAGATTTGGTCTAATACCTATGCACCAATCAATGAAAAGCCAGATAAGTATGAGGTGGTTTTTGCATCAGATAGAATCAAATTCCTTAGAAAAGATGGTTTCATTACTACAAAAACAGAGATTGCTGTTGCTAGAGATCATCATGCGGAAATTAGAAAAGTAACTTTTCAAAATGATAGTAATGATTTTCAAGTTTTGGAACTTACTACTTATACAGAACCAATTCTATTAGAAAATCCAGATGATATCTCTCATAGAGTATTTAATAATATGTTTTTAGAAAGTGAGTTTGATTCTGATACCGTTTCTTTAATTACTACTAGAAAGTCTAGACAGAATAGTGTACATAATTATATGGTTAATAGGTTATACATTGAAAGACCCGTAGATGTGTATACTTATGAGACAGATCGATTGTCCTTTATTGGAAGAAATCATACGACGGAAAATCCAGTCGCTCTGAATCAAAAATTAACAAATAAGACTGGAAGCATGTTGGAACCTATTATGAGTATTAGAAATCGCATTGAGATTCCTCCAAATGATAAGGTAGATGTTTACTTAATTTGTGGCTTTGGAAGAAGTAGGGAACAGATTAGAGATATTATCTCTTCCTATGACTCTAAAGAAAAAATCATGAGAGCCTTTCAACTATCTAGTCTTATGAATGTAATTCATACTAAAAATTTGGGACTTACTGGCAAGGATATGAAACTATATAATATTATGCTGAACTATTTATATCAAACGACAAAAATTTCAGTAACTGAGGAGAGATGTGATCTACTTAGAAAAAATGCTTTAGCACAAAATGGATTATGGAAATTTGGTGTCAGTGGAGACAGGCCTATTATTTTAGTCAATATCAGAGATATTGGAAATTTGTCTTTTGTGTTTGAGATTTTAAAGGCTTTTGAGTATTTTAAAACAAAATCTATTTTTGTGGATATTATTATCATCAATAGTGAAAATAATCAGTATGCAAAAATCGTAAGAAAAGAAATTGAAGACGAATTATATCGAATTTATACTTTAAATAGTTTTTATCATACCCCAGGAGCTGTTACAGTTATTAATTCATCAGATATTAGTGAAGAAGAGATGTCCTTATTAAAAATAGTACCTCGATTGACTTTTGATGTTTCTAATAATATGTCATTGGAAGATGAGATTACTAGATTACAACAGAATAATAAAATTAGTAGTTATGAAAAACAAAAGTACCAGTTTAATCTTCCACTAGAAAAAACTGAAAATTTAAAATTTTATAATTCTTTCGGTGGATTTAAAAATAATGGTCATGAATATATCGTTACTAATAAAAATACTCCTACTCCTTGGAGTAATGTGATTAGTAATGGAAAAATGGGAACTGTTATTACCAATAATGGCTGTGGTTTTACTTATGCCTATAATAGTGGAGAATATAAAATTAGTTCTTGGACAAATGAAATGATTGTAAACGATAAATCAGAAGGAATTGCTATTAATAATGAAAGATTTGATCCAGAAAGAGTGACTCATGGGTTTGGATATTCAATTTTAGAGAGTGAAACTGCTTCATTAAAACAAAGTTTAACTGAGTTTATTACTTGTAATGATACCATGAAAGTTTTCTTATTGAAACTATGTAACAAAGATACAAAACGTCAAAAGTTAGATATTTCATTTTGGATGAATCCGACACTTGGAAATTTTGAAGAAAAAACTAGTAGACACTTATTAAGTGAGTTTATAAAACCGCAAAATTATATGAAATTAAGAAATGTTTATAGTGTTGATTATAGTGATGTAAATGTTTTTATGTCATCCAGTGAGGAGATAATAGAGGCGACTACAGATAAAATTTTGATTAAGGATATTCATATCACTTCTACTTTAGAAAAGGGCGAAGAAAAAGAGTTTGTATTTTTATTGGGTGCTGCTAAGGAAGAAACTGAAATAGAGGAATTAATTGCTAAATACAAAGAAGTTTCAAACAGTAAAAAAGAACTACATAATGTAAAAAAATATTGGCAAGAAATTTTAGGTAATATTCAAGTAAAAACTAAAGATGATAGTTTTGATTATATGATAAATGGTTGGTATTTATATCAGGCAATATCATCTAGAATTATGGCTAAATCTGGTTTTTACCAAGTAAGTGGAGCATTTGGATATCGAGATCAATTACAGGATGCTATGAATATTTGTCTTGTGAAACCAGAGTTTACAAGAAAACAAATCTTAATTAATGCTAAACATCAATTTATAGAAGGGGATGTTCTACATTGGTGGCATGAGAAAAATCGTTTTGGTCTAAGAAGCAGATTCAGGGATGACTACTTATGGTTAGTTTATGCTACTATTCATTATATCGAAGTGACTCATGATACCTCTATTTTAGAAGAGGAAGTAGAGTTTGTATTAGGAGATCATCTTACCGAACATGAAGCTGAACGAGGAATGGTTTTCCAGTATAGTGAGATGAGAAAAACTCTTTTGGATCACTTGATTCTTTCCTTATCTCTTGCTATGAATTCATTAGGACGTCATAATCTACCATTAATGGGTGGTGGTGACTGGAATGATGGAATGAATAAAGTTGGAATTAAGGGAGAAGGAGAGAGTGTTTGGTTAGGTTTCTTCTTATACGATATCATTCGCAACTTTATACCAATGATTCAGTCATACGATTCTTCCTTTGATTCTTCTAAATATGAAAGGTTTAATGAAAAGTTAAAGAAAAATTTAAATCAACATGCTTGGGACAAAGATTATTATTTGAGAGCTTATTTTGATAATGGTGATAAATTAGGAAGTTATGAAAATAGTGAATGTAAGATTGATTTGATTTCACAAAGTTTTGCTATTCTAAGTGAAGTAGCTGAAGGAGATAGAATCGATTCCGTTCTAAATCAAGTAGAAAAGCATTTAGTTGATAAGGAAAACAAAATTGTAAAATTATTAGATCCTCCTTTTGCTAAATCTTTAAATAATCCTGGTTATATTATGAATTATCCAAAAGGAATTAGAGAAAATGGGGGACAATATACGCATGCAGTTGCTTGGTATATTATGGCACTTTTAAAGGTTGGAAAATATAATGAGGCTTATTCTTGTTATCAAATGATTAATCCTATTAATCGATCAAAAGATAAGGAAGAAGTGTTGAAATACAAAGTAGAACCTTATGTAATAGCAGCAGATATTTATTCTTCTAAGGATCATGAGGCAAGAGGTGGTTGGACTTGGTATACAGGTTCTGCCGCATGGTTTTATCGAGTTGGGGTAGAAGAAATCTTAGGAATTAAAAAGTGTGGAGAAAAATTAATGATAAAACCACATCTTCCTAATGACTTAAATGGATATAAGTTGATCTATAAATATAGGAAATCTACTTACCATATAGAAGTTGTAATTTCGGATAAGAGTAAGATTATAATAGATGGAAAAGAGAAGAGAACTTCTACTATTCAGTTAACAGGTAAGAATGAAACTTATGAGGTAAAAGTATTTGTGAGGAGGAGAACATAAAAATGATAAAGTTTGATTATAAAACTTATATGAATCAGGAAGTATCTTTAGATTCTTTGCAAAAAGAGAAATTCATTCAAAGGTTGTTACGTGATCCGATGGCTGGATTTATTAATCATGTGATTCATCAAGAAGAAATGGAAGAGATAAAAAGGGTATCATCTCAAATCAAGGCAGATAGTGAAGTGTTACTGGTTATTGGAATTGGTGGTTCCTTTATGGGGAGTTATGCTCTAAAAAATATGTTTTTATCTCCTTTCAAAACTCTAGATACGGAAGTGATTTATTTGGGGTATCATCTTTCTTCTAAGTATTTAAAGGAAGTATTAGATTATATTCAAAATAAAGATGTTTCTGTTAATGTCATTAGTAAATCAGGAACTACTATGGAAATTTCTTTAACCTATTCTTTAATTAAGAAAGAATTAGAAAAGAGGTATTCTAAAGAAGAGTTACAAAAAAGAATTATTATTACAACAGATAGTCAAAAAGGAAAACTAAGAGAAGAGGTCAATCAGGAGGGCTATCTATCTTTCTCTATCCCATCTGATATTGGGGGTAGATATAGTTTGATGAGTCCTGCTCATCTACTTCCTTTAGCAGTTATGGATTTGGATATAGACAATCTTTTACTTGGATATAAGGAGGGTCTTCAACTTATAGATGAAGCCTATCAATATGCTAATTTGAGATTGAACTTATTTCATCAAAATAAATTATTAGAAAATTTTAGTGTTTATGATCCCTCTTTATATTATTATACAGAGTGGATAAAGCAGCTATTAGCAGAATCGGAAGGTAAAAATCAAAAGGGAATATTTCCTATTTCTACTGTCAATACAAGAGATTTACATTCCTTAGGTCAATTTATCCAGGAGGGGAATCCAATTCTTTTTGAAACCGTAATTCGTATTTTAAATAGTGAGGATATTAAAATAGAAGATGTTTCTTTAAATAAGATCAATCAAATTGTGACTGAGTCTGTGTGTGCTGCTCATTACAATGGTGATACGCCCTCGATTATTATATCCTTAGAGAAGCTAGACATGAGACACATTGGTAGTTTGAGTGCTTTCTTTATGTTGGCTGCTGCTTTTAGTTCCTATTTATTTGATGTTGATCCATTTAACCAGCCAGGAGTGGAAGCATATAAAAAAGAAGTACGAAAAAATTTAGAAGAACAAGAAATTGATTTTTTCCTTTAACTGGTTGGATTGAATTATGAGATGTTTTGTAGAAGAAAGTAAATTTATTCTATTTTCTTTTTTTTTTTTTTTTTATAAATTTAGGTTATATTGATGACATATATTGTAAGGAAAAGGAGAATTAGAATGTGTACATGTATTTCATTTAAGACTAAAGATCATTATTTTGGAAGGAGTATGGATCTAGAATATCATTTTAATGAGCAGGTGGTAATTACACCAAGAGATTATGAGTTTCAATTAAAATCTGGAAAAAACTTTCGTACAAAGTATGCTTTTATTGGGTGTGCAGCAGTCATAAATCAATATCCT
>CAJUJA010000046.1 GCA_910586635.1 uncultured Bacilli bacterium
TTCTATATTGTTTTTTTCAAATACAGATAATACACCATTTGTTATAGTAGCTAGTAAAATATTTTCATAATTTAAATGTCCTTGTTTTTTTAATTCTTTATTTAGCCAATCTAGTCCTTTATTAGAATTTTTTAAATTTTCTTCCATTAATACTCCGTCTATAATTACATTTGCTGATAAATATGCTTTATCTTTTTTGATTTTTAGATCTTTTAAATTAGGAACTTGATAATCACTTTTTGGTAAGATACTTAGTTTTCCATTTACTTCTAATATTGCATAACTAATTTCACTGATATCAAAGTATCCTTCTCCCCTACATTCCTCTAATAAGTCATTAATATCTAATTTAGCCTTTCTAAGAGCATTTAAACTGATTTTTCCATCTTCTATAATAACAGTAGGTACTCCTATTAAAAATCTTCTTAAATGGATGCTTTTTAGGGTTACAATAGAAACTAAATAGGAAATAATACCAAATGTTAAAATAGCAATAATTCCGTTAATATACTGATAATCGAAATTCATAACCATTTCTGCTGTAAAATTACCAATAGATATTCCAATTACATAATCAAATAGACTAAGTTCAGATACTTGTTTTTTCCCCATTAATTTCGTAATAAAAAATAATACTACCAAGGATATGGTACCTCTCGGTATAATTCTTAATGCCTCAACAATATCTATATTCATAAAATCACCATTATTAGTATAACTAAAAAAAATTAGCTTATTCAAAAAGAGACCTTAGTCTCTTAATTTTCTCCTTCTTTTAACATGGTTGTAATAAAGATTCCATATCCTTTAGTTGTATCATTCACAATAACATGTGTTACTGCACCGATTATTTTACCATCCTGAATAATTGGGGAACCACTCATTCCCTGCACAATACCTCCTGCTTCTTTTAATAATCTTTCATCTACTACTTCAAATAAGATATTCTTGGTTTCATTACTTTCATCTAATTTTAAAATATTAATAGAAAACTCTTCTACCTTATCGTCTTTAAGGACCGTTCTGATAGTAGCTTTTCCTGTTTTAATATCTTTTGATTCTGCTACTTCTAACTTTTCTTTATTTAATAATTCTTTTGTATAGGTACCAAAGATTCCTGATATTTCATTCCCTGTAATTTTACCAAATACTTCAGTTTTATCATATTTGGCAGTTTTTTCGCCTGCTTTTCCATTGATACTTTTTTCAATAGCTACTACATCGGCTCCAAATATAATACCATCCTTTATTTCAAATTTTTTGGCAGTTGTTTTTTCTATAATTTCATGTCCTAAAGCTCCAAATATCATGGTGCCTGGATCAATATATGTGAGTGTTCCAATCCCATTAATACTATCTTTTACATAAAGTCCGGTTTTTAATACTCCATCACTACCCTCAGTTAGATTTAGGCTAATATTCTTTTCAGAAGAACCTCTCAAAATAGTAAATTCTACTGTATTTTTAGTACTTTTATTAATAATTTCTACCATTGAAGATATACTATTAACATCTACTCCATCTAGTTTTAAAATTTTATCTCCAACTTCGAAACCAGCATTTCTTCCTATATAAGAATTATTTACTTTATAAAATCCTACTACTAATACTCCTTTCGAATTGACTTCTATTCCAATTGTTTCTCCACCAGGAACTATGTATGATGAATAGGCAAATACATTTAGTGGTATAATAAAAAGAAGAAGAACCATTAAACTTAGTAGTTTGTTTTTAATTTTCATAAAAATCACCTCATTAAAAACTTGCTACAATAATAGTATGAGAAAAGATATAAAAAATATAAGAGATAATATATGGTAATTAAATAGTAAAAATTTCTACTGGTAATATTTTCTAAAAATTAAAAAATAAGTCTTTTTTAGTAAAACTTATTATTTTTTAATCATATGTTTTTCTTTTGTAATAAAAGATCTAATCTGATTATAATCCTCATTACTTAACTTTTTATTTGATATTATACATCGTAATTGCTGATTTGCATTGATATAATCTCCTTCTATAGAATCTAAGTTTCTAGAAACTTTATTCGATGATATAATTACTCCATTTAATTGATAAGTATTTTCTGTTAATTTGCATTCTTCTAATTTTTTTAGGAAAGCCTCTTTGGATATTTCTACATCAGATAAATTATCTTCAATATATGGTGTTATATCAAATATATAGGAATCTAGATTTTCATCTGGAATACCAAACTTTGTAGTAAAGAGAATGTTTTGTAGTTCTTCTTTGGTTTCTATTCCCATATGTAAAAGGTTAAGTAGGATTACTCTATTTAATACATTTGAATTAATATTTAAGAAATCTAATTCTTCTTTTAAATATTTTTCAAAATTTAGTTCTAATAATTGGTCTATTAAATGTTCTAAAAAATTAGAATTCAAAAAATCATATGATGTAGTGTTTTTTAGGGATTCAATCATATGATAGGAGTCTAAGACTTGAATGTTTTTACTAAATTGCTGCTGCGAGTTTAGTAATAATCCCTCCATTTTTAAAATTGTAGTATTAGGAACTTCTTTTTCTTTTAATATCCTAATATTATTAACTAAATCATCATAACTACTGGTAAATAATACCTGATTTTTTGCTACAAATTCTTTTGTAATACATCTTTTGGATACAAAGTTACTAATCTCTTTAATGGAATCATATTCACTATTAGAAATAATATATAATATTTGTTCTGAACTAGAGATTCCCAAATCCTTTAGAGTTGTAATCATCCATTCTAATTTTTCAATATTATAAGTTAAATACTTATTAATTTGTGAAGTATCTAGACCATATTTAATAAATAAGGTTTGATATTCACTTTCATTTTCTTTAGCCTCTTTTAGTTTTTGGTTTACTTTTTTGTAGTATTTCTGATTATGAATGTAAATTCTTTTCATAATACTTAATTTTAATTCAGAATCATTTATATTTAAAATTTGTGATGGAATCTCAAAAACCTCATCTTTTTGTTCATTTTCTAAGCACCACTCTTTTATAAAACTATATTTTTTGTATTCTTTTTCTTTTCTTTTTCTTTCCTTTTGACTATTGGAAATAAGATATTCACAGTTTCCTTTTATAGTTTCTAGCATTTGTTTTGCAGATTCCATTTTGTAATATTGTCCATTCAACTTTTTATATCTAATATTTTCAAAGTTAGGTTCTGTTCCCTTTTTTGTAGCTTTACTGATTTCTTCTTGCACTTTTTTTATGTATCCTATTAGCTCAAAACAAGACTGTGTTACTTCAGGTTCTATTTTCATGATATCAATAAGATCTTCCAGGCCTCCTCCCACCTTTAATAGTGAAAGGAAAAAATTTTCTATTTTTCTAAGTGGCTTCCTATTATATTCTAATGTCCCTTCGTTAATGGAGCGAAATATAATACTAATATTATTGATAAAATATAGGGAATTACACTTATGAAAAAGGGGATTATTGTTATGAACCGCCTTGGTTACTTTTTCAATAGGAATATCGGTTTTGGTTATTATATAAGCAATGATTACGTCTGTTGTATTGATGTTTTGGATATCTGTTGGATTAAATTCTAAAATAAATTGTTTTAAAAATGTAAGTTCATTAGAATTTTCCTGTTTTTCTATTTGTTCTAGTAATTGATTTTGTTTTTCATCTAATCTCGTTATTATTTTACACTTCATTTGATTTCAGCTCCTTTACATAGGTTGATTGTTTAGCTCCTAATATGCGGAATAATTCTTGTTCATATTCTAGATTGGCCTTTCTGAAATCGCGATTACTAGAGGATTGTTTTATGCTTTCAGCTTTTGATGAATAGTTTTTTAATTTTCCCTCTAACGTTATGCTTTCCCCTTTATCTCGGTTGCTTTTTTGAATAAAACCTGTGATTACTACATAGTCATTCTCGTTAATACGATCAAATAACACTCTAGTTTTTGGACCTCTAATGGAATATATACCACTAATTATATTATTATGAAATCTTTTAACATTAGTTAAATTTCCTGTTTTTATTTTATTAAATAAACCTCCAAATTCTTCTAAGTATTCACTATCTACTTTTTCCATTTCATCCAATAGCTTTATATTTCCTGTATTGGTTGGAACAAAAAATAAATGATTTTCGCATACATAATTTTTCACACTGTCTTGATTAGTTTCAATTTCTGAGATCCTAGCTATTTTGGATTGTGTAAGTAGAATTTCCTGTTTAAATTCCTCTAAATCAGATATGTCAATACTTCCTTTTTCAGCTTCAATTAGATTTTGAATTTCACTTATATTTCTTAACAATTCTGCTTTGATTCGAAAGATTAATTTTTGATAATTGGGAAGTGTTTTTGGAGGTAGATATTCACTAATTTGAGATAAATCTGTTTTTTTTCTTAGTGCATGAATCATAGAAAGATAATAGGATACTTCCTCTTCAAAGGATGAATCAATAAAACTACAATTTTGCTCTTGTTTTCTATTGCTATTTTTTTTTTTTTTTTCTATTTTGGTACCAGAATATTCTTTGTAGCTCGTTTTATGAATATCATTATTTTTTTGTAGTTGTTCGATTTCTTTTTTCTTTAACAAAAGAATTTGATGATTTTTATTGATCACTTCTATTAGTTTTTTTGGATTGTTTGTAGTTTTTAAATCTATTGTTATAAAATTCATTTTCTCACCTCTAAGTAAAAGTGTATTTATTATATCATAATTTTAAATATAATCAAGAAAACTCACTTCTTTGTAATCATTTTGCGATAATGTCATGTTGTATCGTTATTTAAAAATTTCAGTATATAGTATAATATGCTCCTTGAGAAAGGAGTACATTAACTATGAAAGAACAAATGATATTATGGTCAAACTTATTTCAAAAGAAATTTCAATGAATGATACCATAAGATTAACTGGTTTAACTGAAAGGCAATTATATAGAAAGAAAAAAGCTTATATTGAAGATGGAATTCGTTCCATCCCTCATAAATCTAGAGGTAAGTCATATGGCAAAGGATATTCTAAAAAATTTAAAGATGAAATTGTTAGATTATACAAAGAGCAATATAATGGTTGGAACTTTTATCATTTTAATGATACCTTAGAGGATTTTCATGATATTAAAGTATCTGACTCCTTTATATACAATCCTTTAACATCGAATGGAATCGAATCTCCCTACAAATATAAAAACAAAAATAAAACTACACATTCCCCTAGAGAAAGAAAAGAATTTGCTGGCGAACTTATTCAAGTAGATACCTCCAAACACCAATGGTTTTATGGAGATGATAATTATTATTATTATCTTCATGGTGGTATTGATGATTGTACTGGTAAAGTAACATCCTGTTTCTTTCAAAAAGAAGAAACCACATTTGGATATCAAATGATTTTAAAAGAAACGATTGAAGTTTATGGTATTCCTGAATGCTTATATACAGGTTATAGAACTGTTTTTAAATCAACTAAGAAAGAATTAACCTTAGAAGAAGAACTAGAAGGAAAAAAATACTCGTTTTACCAATATGCTAGATCATATTGTCACGAATATTATTTCTACTATGAATCCATGTGCAAAAGGACGTATAGAACGTTTATGGAAAACTTTTCAAGGTCGTTTATACAACGAACTCAAAAAGAAAAATATTTATACCATTGAAGATGCCAATCTATATTTAAAAGAAGTATTTATCCCTAAATACAATGCAAGATTTGCTCTTCCTATTGATAATACCAAAAACAGCTTCATAAGTCCACCAAAAGATTTCAATTATAATATAGAGTTGGCTATTTGGGATGAACACAAAGTATATCACAATTCTTATTTAAAATATAATAAACAATATCACATCCTATTAGACAATAATGAAAAAAATATATACCGACTTCTAATAAAGTAAGAGTATATAAGTTTCTAGATGGTACAGAACACATTCTATATAACGACAAATATTATGACTTGAAAACAGTTATAGATTATCAAACTCAAATAATAAAGCCTATAGTGGTATCTACTAAAACACAAGAAGAAATTAACAAGTCGAAATCACATTCATCTGCAAATTCTCCTTAAAGAAACGGATTACTTCCTGTTGTGCTCATAAATCTATGTATTACGCTCTTGCACATGGATGTTGGTCAAGAGTGCCACAGGCATTCACCTTGACTCTTGACTAACTATTAAGAGCAAATTTTCAAAAAAATTTGACAGAAAAAAAAGAAAATTTAATTTTCCTTTATTTCAAAATCTTCTAATGCATTATCTTCTTTTACAATTTTAGTTAGTGCTTCCTCCGCGTTTTTTAATTTTTGATCACAAATTTTTGCTAGCTCCATTGCCTTGTTAAACTCTTTAATTGCATCATCTAATGGAATATCACCATTTTCTAATTTTTTTATGATATCTTCTAGACTAACTAAATTTTCTTCAAAACTTTTTTCTTTCATAAATTCTCCCTTGCTTCCCATTCTACTATAGAATGTTCAATCCTATCTTTTTTTTATATTTGCTCATCCCCATTTACCTTTTCTAATTTTGATAACCAATAAATAATAAATTCCTCATCCTTTTTTTCATTTAGATTACCTCCATGTTAACCTTTCCATCCATTAATTCAATTTCAAGCTTATCTTTTTTCTTTAAATCCTTTTTCTGTGTAATTATTTTATCATCTTTTCTTAATATGCTATATCCTCTTTTAATCGTAGATAATGGGGATAATGTCTCTAACTTAGATAATAGTTGAATATATTTATTTTTCCTAGGATCAATTAATTTTATAGGTTCTTTAAAAATATAACTACTCATAATATTCAAATATTTTTTTTCTTTTTGGTTATATAGCTGAATCATATTATATTTTAATTTTTCTAATATATAATCAAACTGTTGCTCTTTTACTTCATAAATGCTTAGTGGATTTCTTAAGACATATTTGTTTTTAATTTCTACTAGTTTTTGATTTAGAAAATCAATCTTATTTTTTATTACTTTTTTACTTCTAATATTTAATTGTTCAATATAATTTATTACATCTAGTTTGTTGGGAACAGCCATCTCTGCTGCTCCAGTTGGGGTTGGGGCTCTTAAATCTGCAACAAAATCCGCAATAGTAAAGTCTATTTCATGTCCAACGGCACTAATAATAGGTATTGGACAACGCTCCATACTATATGCAACATTTTCATCATTGAAACACCACATATCCTCAATACTTCCTCCCCCACGACCAATAATTAAGGTATCAAGGTTAAAATTTTCTGCATTTTTAATTTGTTTAATAATAGAAGGGGCTGCTTCTGCACCTTGTACTAAAGCAGGAAGCAAGATAACCTCTGTTAAGGGAAATCTTCTTTTGATTGTAGATAAAATATCTCTAATAGCAGCACCAGTAGGTGCGGTAATAACCCCTACTCTTTTTGGTATTTTTGGTATTTTTTTCTTTTTTTTAGGATCAAAGAGTCCTTCTTTTTCTAATTTCTGTTTTAATTGTTCATAAGCAATATATAAATTACCCACTCCATCTTCTAACATATCAGAAACATAAATTTGATATCCTCCGTTTGCCTCATAAACACTAATTTTACCAGTTACTAATACTTTCATGCCATCTGTTGGTGTGAATTTTATTTTTTTTGTTTGGGATGAAAACATTATGGCATTAATTCTGCTTCCTTCATCTTTTATTGTAAAATAATAATGACCTCTAGTATGGGCTTTAAAGTTAGAAATCTCCCCCTTTAGAAAAACTTCTTGAAGATTATTGTCTGTATCAATTTTATATTTAATATATCTAGTTAATTGAGTAACCGTAATATATTTATCAGTCATGCTGAACCTCACTATGATAGATGCTATCTAAAACACCATTTATCATTTTTGTAACTTCTAACTCACTGTATTTTTTAGATAGCTCTAAACACTCATTGATGGAGACAATAGAGGGAGTTTTGGTGTATATTAATTCATAAATACCAATGGATAATATTGCTTGATCTACCATATTAAACCTATCAATTGTCCAATTCTTCATGTATTTGTTGGCTAGAGTATTAATCTCTTTTTCATGGTTACAATACCCGTTTACTAATTCTTCTATGAAATCATTTTTTATTTCTAATTGTTCTTGAATTAAGGAATCGACTTCATATTCTAAATTTGTTTTGGATAGTAATTTTATCTGATAAATAATTTTCATAGCATGTTCTCTGATTTCACTTCTATTTCTCATCTAGTCACACCTCTTATTTTATTATATTTATTTTATCATACTTAGTATTAAATGTCATGTTTTTTCTTTAATTCATATAGAAAATTCAAGGCATCCATTGGAGACATTTCTAATGGATTGATTTCTTTAATAGCCTCTTCTATTTCATTTAGTTCTACCTTTTCTTCTACTTCCTCTTCTGCCATTTCGAAAAGGGAGGTTTGAGTGAATATTTCCGACTTTTGATTCTGATTTTCATAAATATTTAAAATCTCCTCACTTCTTTTTATTAATTCTTTAGGAAGTTTTGCTAAGGAAGCTACATTAATTCCATAACTTTTATCTACCGCTCCTATTTTGACTTTATGAAGGAAAGTTATTCTTCCATCTTTTTCTTGTGCTGATACATGTACATTTTTTAAATGTTTTAAATCTTGCTCTAAAATAGTAAGTTCGTGATAATGAGTAGAAAACATAGTTTTTGCCTTTATTTTGTCATGGATATATTCTAAAATTGCTTGGGCCAAACTCATTCCATCATAGGTAGCTGTACCACGACCCAATTCATCAAATAGAATTAAACTATTTTCTGTTGCTTCACTGATAGCGTAATTGGCCTCTTTCATTTCTATCATAAAAGTAGACTCTCCGCTTACTAAATCATCGCTTGCTCCAATTCTTGTGAATATTTTGTCAAAAATAGGCATGGTAGCACTTTTACAAGGGACAAAACAACCGATTTGTGCCATAATAATCGTCACAGCACATTGTCTCATATAAGTGGACTTTCCTGCCATATTGGGTCCTGTAATAAGTAAAATATCTGTGTTTTGATCCATCAAAATATCATTGGATACATACTTCTCTTTCATTACCTTTTCTACTACTGGATGACGACATTCTATTAACTTTAATTCCTTTGTCTCTACTAAATTGGGTTTTACAAACTTGTTTTCATCACTCACAATCGAAAAGGATTGTAGCATATCTATCTCACTGATGATTTTAGAAATTTCTTGGATTTTAGAAATATATCGTTTGACAATTTCTCTAATATCCATAAATAATTTATATTCTAGATTCATTATTTTTTCTTCTGCACCTAGTATAATATTTTCTTTTTCTTTAAGTTCTTTTGTTGTATATCTTTCACAGTTAGCTAAAGTCTGCCTTCTTTCATATCCAAACTCATCTTTCACTAAATGCTTTTGTCCTTTGCTTACTTCTATGTAATAACCAAATATTTTATTAAAACCTACTTTTAGTGTTTTAATTCCTGTACGTTCTTTTTCCTCTTTTTCAATATTCAAAATGAAATCTTTAGAGCCACTACTAAGTTTTCTTAATTCATCTAGTTCACTATTATACCCGTCTTTTATAATAGAGCCCTCTTTTAATGATAGTGGAGGATCCTCTTTTATTGTTTTTTCTAATAATGATGTCACTTCATCTAAGGTTTCTATTTGCTTATCATATTCTAAACTCATTAATAGATCTTTTATTTTAGGAAGAGCATTTAGACTTCTTTTTAGTTGTAGCATATCTCGTGCATTTAAATTTCCATAACTAATTCTACCGGCTAAACGTTCTAAATCATAAACTTCGTCTAAAGTAGTTCTTAATTCATCTCGAATGATAAACTCTGTTGAAATTTTCTCTACAAAGTGATATCTTCTTTCTAGTTCTTTCTTATCTGTAATTGGGTTTTCTATTTGCAGTTTTAAATATCTGGAACCCATTGCAGTTTTGTTTTTATCTAAGAGCCATAAAAGACTATATTGTCTATCTCTTGAGCGAATTGTCTCTACTAACTCTAAATTTTTCTTAGTATTATTATCAAAAA
>CAJUJA010000047.1 GCA_910586635.1 uncultured Bacilli bacterium
TCTAATTAGAAATTATAAAAAAAAAAAAAAATACCATAATAAAAACTATCAAATAAGGTTAATTGGTAGTTTTCTCATCCTAGTAGGAACACTATGCCTTGTTTATTTTCAAAAAAACAATAAAACACCTATTGACTCTTCTTCTAATATCTAACCTTCAAATTTTCTATTTCCTGATTTAGAGCATTTACCATTTTTTTAAGCATTTCAATACTTTCTTCATTAGACATATTGGAATATGAGTTTCTTATATTATTTCTTTCCGCTTGTACTTGTTTATAAAAAGCATTAGTACATAAAACCTGTGCTGTTAGCATCAACCAGTTTCCTAATGCATTTTGCTCATTTGCAGTTAAGTCATCAATTAATAAATAGCCTACTACTACAGCACTAAAAGAAAAAGTCTTAGCAGAAACATCAGGGATCAAATTCATATCATCACCTATAAAATTATATTATTCAAATAGTTAGAATATATTTTAATATGAATAAAGAGGAACAAAAAGAATTATTAAAAAAAATAAAAGCAGAAAATATCGTTTGGTTTATTTACCTTGCCTTAATTGCATTATGTTTATATGGAAATAAAATAGAAACACACTATGTTTTATATCAAGACCCTTATAGCAAAAAAAAATATCGACAAATTACTATTTTTATTTTCATTGTAGCAGTAATCGTCTATTTATACTTTTTTTGTGATAACTATAAAGATGTTATCGATCTAAAGAATACTGACTCAAAAAAGAAAAAAGACCTAAATCAACTAAGTCTTCTAGGATCTACATTAATTTTATTAAGTGGTGTTATATTTTTATATATAGCAATTGTAGATACCAACCTGGATGTAGAAGTTGCCTTTAACTAATTATTTTTGAGAAATCATTTCCTTCTTTGAAAGAACCCAATCATAATTCTTATTATTTATAATTTTAGAATTACAACAAGAGCAAATAACAGAGTTTTTCCTTTCCAAAGAAGCCCCACAATTAGGGCACTTACTATAACCAACCTCTTGAATACTTCTAATAAAGGTCATTTCATAGTCATAAATATTCTTTTTATTCTTATCTCCTCTTACTACATGACCTTCCTCATCTACTATATAATCATAGCACCATATAGTGGTTCGAACCTTTAATGATACCTCATGATGATTCTGTTCAATATCTACCACTCGAAACGTAATCTGTCTAAAATGTTCCATAATATTTTTTTGCTTTTTTAATTTAAGGACTTCTAATTGTGATCGATACATACGATATAAACTATTAGTACAATTTCTTTGTAAAGTATCATAATCAAAATTCATCCATGCAATTTGGATCTCTTTATATTTCTCAAATACAATATTTTTAAATTCTTCTAAATTAAAATTGGGAATTACTCCCGCTATCTTTTCCTCCATTTTTACATACTCTTGATTCAAACTGATATTTGCTGGATCTTTTATTTTTTGATTTAGCTTATAATTTTTCCTAATAAAATGAATCGCAAAAATCATAATGATAATAAATAAAACCCCTGCCCCAAAAAGGGAATCTTTATTAGAAGAACTATGATAGTGATGAGAATTTGAATGATAATCCCAACTAGAACTACTACTTCCAGAAGAAGAATCCCCAAAGGATGGCGAAGAAAAACTATAGTTACCATCCCAACCTGAATCCGCCTTTGCAGAGTGTGGACATAGTAAAAAAATCCCCACACTAACTAATATAATAACAACATATGCAACTTTTTTCTTTTTCATCTTCCAACAACCATTTTGGTTAAATTCCAATCCTTTTCCTCTAAATTATAATTTGTTCCACCATAAGTGATTTTCCACTAGAATGTATATTAATAGAAAATCCACAACCAGAACACCTAGTAGTAGCCTCTTTACCCAAAAAATCTATCTTTTTTCGAATGTTAAAAGATTAATTTTTTGTATAGAAAGATTATCATTTTCTGAAACTACTTTGTTATTTTCATCAATCCCATAATCCATAAGTCTGAAAAAGTCCCTATTAAGTGAAGCCCTTCCACACTTCTTCTAAAGAAAGATATAAATTATAAGATAGAAAATGCCTTATCTTATCTATTACTTCCATCATAAAAGACTAATGAATTTGAACAAACATATTATCTACATAAATTCTAAATTGATCATCTATATAGTCTTTATCATAAAGTCAAATATCCCTTAAAAAACTCCTTACTACAAATAAATTATAACATAAAAGTTAACTGTTTGTATTATAATTTCGACAATTTTATAAAAAAAGTAGATTTCACAAAAGTGAATCTACTACTCATATTAAAACAACTTCACAATCATTCGTAGTTATCAGCCTTTACTTCCATGAAGCTTTGTGGATGATTACATACTGGGCATACTTTCAATGCATCACTACCCTCATATACATAACCACAATTACGACATACCCAAATTTTATCACCATCTTTGTGGAAAACTCTATCATCCTTAACATTTTGAAGTAAGGTAAGATATCTTTTCTCATGCTCTTTTTCAATTTCTCCAACTTTTTCAAAAAGATTTGCAATTCGATTAAATCCTTCTTTTCTAGCAGTCTCTGCAAATTCCTTATACATTTCTGTCCATTCGTAATTTTCACCTGCTGCCGCATCCTCTAAATTAATAGCAGTCTCGGGAATTTCTCCTCCATGTAACTCTTTAAACCAAAGTTTAGCATGTTCTTTTTCATTATCTGCTGTTTCCAAAAAAATTTCAGATAATTGTTCATACCCATCCTTTTTTGCCTTACTAGCATAATAAGTATACTTATTTCTTGCTTGACTTTCTCCTGCAAAAGCTGCCATCAAATTAGCCTCTGTTTGACTACCTTTTAATTCCATATTTCTACTTCCTTTCTCTTTTATTCCTATATTCTAATAGGATTCAGTTAATATTATAAATTGACATTTTTAAATTGTCAATTATATAATGCCTATTTGCTGACACCCATTGCCAAAACTTGCTAAAGAATTACTTTTATTAGTTTGATATATCGTATTATTTCCTTTCGCTACCTCAATATATACTTCATAGGTATATACCCCATTCTGATTCATAACTTTTACTTTACCATCCGCTATCTCATTGGAATGTTTATACTCCTTAATTAAATTTTCCTCTATTAATTTCTTTTTGGATAAAGCAACACAAGAAGCACCATTCCACATATCAGCCTCATACTGATCTACATATACTTTCGCTCCATTTTTCATAACCTTTTCATAGGCTTTAAATCGTTCCTCCCTATTTTCCTCTTGCAATTTTGCAATAGATGGAAAGGCAATAGCAGTAATAATCCCCATAATAGCAATCGTTACCAATAACTCTGTTAAAGAAAAACCATAATGATTCTTCACGTTAATCACCTCTATCTAATATTATTATACATTAATAGAAAAATAACACAATAAACAATTCATTACCGTTTACATAATTTTATTCTTTGCATAAATTATAATAGGTGATTATCATGAACTTTAAAGGCCCTAAACACACATTCTTTTGTAATTGTAACTATTGTAAACAAAAAAGAAGAGGAAATATCTTCTATCTATTTCTATTTTTAATTTTATTAGTAGTAATTTTCTATCAGGCTCTTATCCTAATTTTTATTACTACAAAACTAAATGCTATTTTATTATTTATTGAATTCATTATGATTGGTTTTCTCTGTTTCCTGATTTTCCTTTAACACAAAATCCATCGTTTTTTCTGTATACTTTATAAATTTGAAAACTTCATAACAATCTTTATAGTGCTTTTTGGTAAATACTAACTTCCTAGGAATGGATATTATAGTAAAAAAGAGCAAGTTCTCATCGTGTGTATATAAAAATTTAGACTGATACATATCAAATAAGGCAGACATTTCTAAATCTAGGTAATCACTTTTATAAAAATATACAAAGTCATAAATAGGAATTCCCCTTTTAGAATGATTCCAACTAATCAAAGTTCTATCCTTCCCAATTAAAAGATGATCCAAACTAGGTCTACCATGAAGCAAAACTACTCTTTCCTTTTTAGAATCCTTTTTTATCCTATACCATTTTTCTAACTGTTCTTTTGAATATTCCAAGGAAGAATAAACCAAAGAAATATTCCTTATCAATAAATATTCCTCTGGTGACATATATACCTTTTGTTCTATCATATCTTGCATATCATGATAATAATATGTTAAATATTCAATTTCCCTACTCAGCGTTTCGTAAATTTCCTTTACTTTATCTAAAACTACTTCTCTATAAAAAGTAGTTTTATTATGAAGTAGGCTTAAAATATAAACCATTTCTATTGCCTTTTCTTCCTTAGGTATATCAACCTCATCAATAAAGGGAAATATTTCATAATCTTGGATTCTTTTTCTATCTAATAAATAATTAAAATTCTTATTTTTTAAGTATTCGTATAACTCATCATGATAAGCATTTTTTCTTTTTATCACATATTTTCCTTGATCTGTATCTATAATTTGAATATTATTAAGTTTTCTATACCCTCTAATATTGAAGTTAAATTGATCAATTATTTTTTTTATTTTATTCATCTATTGTAGCAGGAATAATCAGTTTTGATCCGATTTCTAAATTACTTAAATCATTATAATCACTTAACTCTTCTTTCGATACTTCATACTTATCCATAATATTTTCTATTGTATCATCTTTTCTTAAAATATAAATAGAATATGTTTTAAAGGTCTCCTCTGTAGACTCAAAAGCCTCAAATAAAGAGCTGATATTACCTTGCGTTACTTCTGTTTGATTTTTCTGTATCATTTCCTCTTCCTCACTTTGATTATCTTCCATTTTACCTATATCAAGCGGTTTTACCTCTTCTACAGGTTTAAATGCAAAATCTTCTGTCTTTTGAACTTGTTCCACTTCTATTTCTTTACTATCCATTTGATCCCCATCGCACTCTCTAACGTCCAACTCTTCAGATTGTATTTCTTCTGTTTCCTCTGTCTGTTCTATTTCCTCCTTCCTAAGTTCCTCCTCTGGTTGATCTAATACTACTACCTCCTCAACTCCATCAATGGATACATCAATATTACATTTTAAAATATCGTCATTAACCACTTCATAATAAAAATTATCAATCGATACTTTAACACTATCTAAGTCAAATGCCTCTACTAATGTAATATCCACTGGAATATCATAATGAAATTTTTCCTCTAAAGTACTAGCTTCCGTCATCTTATAAGTACCATTAATCTTAAATTCCCCTGCTACACTACTTTGATCAATAAATTCTAGAGTGTGATCTAATGAAATAGATGTTACCTCACCTATCATACTAGGAAAATCTAATTCTTTTTCAAAAGATACTATTTTTTTCATATCATTCGCCTCTCTTTTCATTTAATCATATGAAAAAAAGGAGAATTTATTCTCCCATTTTAAAATTCCTACAATTTTTAAATCCTTTTCTAATAACTTTAGTCTTTTTCCTAGGACATGGAACATCCATTTCATCAAATGTTTCTATATAGCTTAATTATTTTTCTAGAAAATCGGGATTTCTTTGATAAAATTCTGGATATTCTTCTATTAAATAAGTCGTAGAAGATAAAAATTCACTTTGATCTAAGTTAATCTCATTATTATTCTTTAATGTATCAATAACTCGAATATCATAGGCCACTTCTCTAATTAATTCTTCATCCGTTGCAGTTTTTGTTTCTCTAAGGTTTTCTTGTAGTAATCTATAATGACCTCTAGCTTCATCACAAGGAGCCATTTTAATCGTATTAATAGAAACAATAATATTATTTTCTTGCTGTCTTACTTGATTTACAGTTTTAAGTTCAAATTATTTTTTGTTAATGATTTCTAAAACCTTACCAATAGAAGCTGGAAAGGCTGCTAAAAAAAGTTCATCTTCATCGATTAAAGATGAAACCCTATATAAGAAATTTTGATAGGCATCTTCTGTTTGATAAGATTGTAATAAAAGTACTACATCACCATATATCAACTGATTCTTAACCAGAAATACAGCTTCCTTTTTCTCAACATTCACTAACCCCTACTCCCTTAAATAGTTTTTCATATACTTGCTGATAATTCGATACAAAGACAAATTGCACTTCCTTTTTTATATCATCAGGAATCTCATCTAAATCCTTTTCATTCTCAAATGGTAAAAAGACTTTTTTTATTCCTGCTCTATGTGCACCAATTACCTTTTCTCTTAATCCTCCTATTGGTAGTACTTTTCCTCTTAAAGTAATCTCCCCCGTCATGGAGATATTACTATCAACAGCAATCCCCGTTAATAGGGAAATAAGGGATGTCGTTAGAGCAATACCAGCACTTGGCCCATCTTTAGGAGTAGCACCTTCCGGAACATGAATATGAATATCATAATCCTCTAGAAGAGCAACAGGAATTTTAAATTTCTTGACATTTGCTTTTATATAGGATAAAGCAATTTTAGCGGACTCTCGCATTACTTCCCCTAACGAACCCGTTAAAATCAACTCTCCCTTTCCCTTATAATAAGTGACCTCAATTGGAAGAATATCCCCGCCAAACACAGTATAAGCCATACCATTCACAACACCTACTTGTTTGGTTGTATCTTTTTCTAAATACTGATATTTTTTCTTTCCTAGAAACTCCTCTAAATTATCACAAGTTATCTCTATAAAAGCAATATCCTTAGATGTTAAAAATTTCTTAACTATTTTTCTTAAAATGCTAGCAATCAACCTCTCTAGGTTTCTGACTCCTGCTTCTTTAGTATAATTTCTAATTACAGTTAAAAGTGCCTCATCACCAAATTTCACTTCAATTTCAGTTAGCCCATGCTCTCTTAGCTCCTTGGGGATAATGTGATTCTTTACAATATCTAACTTTTCATATTCTGTATAACTAGATAACTCAATTATTTCTAATCGGTCCTGCAATTCAAATGGAATTTGATCAATATAGTTAGCAGTTGCTATAAAAATTACTTTTGATAAGTCAAATTCTTCCTCAATATAGTGATCAGAAAATTTCGCATTCTGTTCTGGGTCTAATACCTCTAATAGGCTACTTGCAGGGTCGCCCTTTAAATCCTTTGTCATCTTATCAATTTCATCAATAATAAAGACAGGATTTGTAGTACCAGCTTTACGAATTCCCTGAATAATTCTTCCTGGGTTAGCACCTACATAAGTTCTTCTATGTCCAATAATTTCAGCCTCATCATTAATCCCACCAACACTAATTTTTGCTACTTTTCTATTTAGGCTTTTAGCAATGGATAAAGCCAAAGACGTTTTCCCAACACCAGGTGGTCCAACCAAACAAAGAATAGGACTACGTAAATGATTCGTATTTTGTTTTACTGCTAAATACTCTAAAATTCTTAATTTTACATCTTCTAAACCATGATGAGAAGAATTTAGTACATACTCTACTTGATTCAAATCATTCATATCTTTAGTACACTTATTCCAAGGTAGGTTTAACATCCAATCTAAATAATCACGAATCATACCAAGTTCAGGAGAATTTGAGTTGGTAGACTCATACCGATTAATTTCTTTTTTTATTTTATCCTTTACTTTCTGATTACATTTTAACTTTTTTAATTTTTCTCTAAGCAATCCTACCTCATCTTCCTTAGAGTTAACATCACCTAGTTCTTTTTTTATAATTCTAATCTTTTCTCTTAAATAAAATTCCTTTTGGCTATCACTCAACTCTTTTTCTACTTCACTATCGATTTTTTTCTCTAGCTCGATTACCTTTAAATCTTCACTCATATCATCGATTAATAATTTTGCTCTTAAGGTAGGATTAGTCTCTACAATATAACGTTTTTTCTTCTCATAACTAACTGGTAAAAAACTACCAATTAAATCTGTTAGTTCATCTAGGTTATTACAAGTTGATAACTTACTAATAATGGCATTACTCATATAAGGGACAGAGTGAATATAATTTTCTAACGATTTTTTCAAAACACTAGAATAACTTCTCTCATTTTCACTATGTATCAAACAAATATCAGAAATATCTGCTAAATACTGAGCATCAACATTAGAATACTGATTTATTTCTACTCGTTTAATCCCCCTCAAAACAATTCTAGTTTTTCCATTAGGGACATCCATTTTTAATTTCAATTCTGCTAAAACCCCTATTTTAGGAAGCGTAGTAATATCCCTACTTTCCTCCTCCATAATAGGGTTCACTACCAAAACTAGCTTTTCTTCGCTAGAATCAGCAAGTTTAATAATCTCCTTATCGCTATGATCATCACTTTCAATTCTAACTTCAGTGTTTGGAAATAAAACCATATCTTGTATCAATAGTACTCCTAGTTTTTCTAAATTCATTTGTGGTCAACCTCCAATCAGTTAAATACTGGTTACTATTATAAATAATTTTTTTAAAAATACAAGAGAAAAGTAATAAAAAATTTTATTCTATTGTAATCATTTCGTGATAGATGATTTTTCTAAATACAACCTTTTTTATAAAAGAATTATTTAACCAAAAAAATCCAAATAGTTGCGTTTTCTTTCGAAAATCACGCAAAAAAAAAAGTAACTTTTTTTATAATTACTTCTTTAATCTATTTATTTATTTTTTCTTTTTCACTTTTGCATATCTTATGGCTTGATTATTTTGATTAATTTGTTGCTGCATTCTTTCAATTTCACCCTCTAAAAGCAAATTCTTATTTTGTAGCTGTTCTATATCAAAATCTGCATCCTTTAAGTATGAGAAAAATAAATCCCCTTTTAGATAGGTATTCAAATACTCATACATATCTGTTTTAGAAAAATTTCCTGTATAATTTCTCTCATGATTAAATGGCATTCCTGATCCAATGATGTCCTTAGTAAATACAATATCTGTTTTTAAGTCTTTATACCATGGAACAAGATATTCTTCCATCCAAACAGCTTCTCCTACTGGATAAGTTTGTCCATCTGAAAATGTTACAGTTGCCTCACTAAAACGTGGTTTTATAATTACTCTTGTATATTTTTTACCATTTGTTAATTCCATCTCCTCTAACTGCTGAGGATCAAATTTTTCTGAATACTCATCATAATTTTCACTATCCACTATATAGTTTTTATGAATACTTTTTAAAGTTATATCTTTTTTCAAATCATAGATTCTTCCTAATTCTTTTTGTAATGGTTTTGAAGCTATTTTTTTTGGAAAGTATCCAGCTTTTAATTGTACTACTCCATCTTTTCTTTTTACTTCATTGGAAGCAATTTTCGAAATCACTGAGTACGGTAAAGCAACGCGAATCCCAACAGAACGTTGAGTAACCTTGCGGTGAGAACTATAACCATTATAGGAGATGGCACGCGCATCATTATCCACATCACATGTTTTGGTCCAATAAGATCCTGTTCTGCATTCTAACTGGTTATCTCCACCTTTTGTAAAATAATCCGAGGAAACAACTCCTCCTAATGCAATCGCATAATCTGTTATGGCTGCCTTTGTTCCTATTTTGTCAAATATTTCTAATCGATTCTTTCCAATAATTTGATCTTCTCCTA
>CAJUJA010000048.1 GCA_910586635.1 uncultured Bacilli bacterium
TAAACTAAATAATTTGATTTTTCTTTTCTACGTGCATTTATCTCTGAATTTAACGCAGTCTCGATATACATTCATATTATTTCTAACTGTATAGAAACACTAAAACTCATTCGCTTTACTCAAAAAAAGTAGTCAATACTGACTACCTTTCCTTATGAATAATTAAACAAATCTTCTAACCCCAAGTAGCTTTTTCTTAGAATCCTGAGGCCTTCTATCATGAGTAATTCCATACTTTTTTCCCTTAGCTTCAATTAAGTAGTTAGAACCATCATAAATTCCAATATGTCCTTTATAAACCACAACATCCCCAGCTTGGGCATTCTTAAGACCACCTTTTACTTCTTCTCCTAAGTTAACCCAATTACTTGCTGTTGTATACTTACCATCATAAGCTCCAACATCTTTTAAAACTAAGTATACAAAATGAGAACAGTCACATCCATTAGTTAAAGAATTACCCCCTAAAACATAAGGATTTCCTACAAATTGTAAAGCATAATCTACAATTTTCTTTCCTCCAGTAGCAGTATTATCTACAGGCTGATTCGAACTATTTCCAGGATCCTTAATTAGTTTATACTTTTCTACATTTACTACCTTTTTTCTATTATCCTTTTTCACAACATCATATTTTGGCCCATTTTGCATAGTATTAGCAATTCCATCAGCAGATTTCCAACACGCTGAAACTTCAAATCCATCCGGTAATATCCCCAATATCAAGTTGAGTGCAAAAGGAGTAAAAAACACGAAAACAGCTGCTAAAAACTTATTTAATAATGTTTTATTGTGCTTTTTATCATCTGGAGTAATCAACATTTTAACAAACTGTATAGTTGCCATTACCAATAGAATGAATGGAATTACTAAATGAATTAAGTCTAAAGCTTTTTTCATCGTATATAGAAACATAGCGATTCCATAGTCACTACAGCAACTACTAACATCAGTAGAACATGTAGTCTCTAATATTTGAAACATATTCATAAATATCCCCTACTCTCTGATTAAAAATTGATAAGAATCGTCTTTAAAAAATTCAATCTCATGATAGACAGAATCTTTATAATAATACTTAAACAGGGTCAGTTTTCCATCATCTACATAAAGACTAGTCGCTTCCAAATAATCTTTAGAAATTCCCCTATTTTTTAAAAAGCAATCATAATCACACTGTTTTTTTGTATAATATCCACCATGTACAAGATCTGAATAATACTTTTTAAACTTTGATTCTAAATACACTTGTATTTGTTTTTCGCTTACATGATACATCTCTAATAATTCTTGATCTGTTAATATTTTTCCAGACTTTAAGTCAATATGATAGGTATCAAAATTGGTAATAGGATAAACTACTTGATCTGGATAATAGGTATAAGTCACCAACAAAGATAAAATGTTTTTACTTTGATCAAACTGATAGCCATAGTATATATAGTTATTACTTTTAACAAGACTACTATACTGATTTAATATTTTATTATTTAGTTGTTGATATTTTTTACCTTTCAAATTAATGGAAGGTACCTTATCATACACAGCCTCTTCAGATTCGCTATTTTTATTTTCTGTTTTTTTAACAGTATAAATATAGGCCTTAGAAGTATCTAATTTCTGAACCATATGATCGGATGATTGATTTACCATAACAAAATATAAAACAAGGCAAACTATTGCCATTAGAATAAAAAACACCATTAAAATTAAAGAATAATCCATTCTTGTTTGTTTATTATTTTTATTATCTTCTAATCTGAAACTATGTCTCATATTAGCCCTCCTAATTACTCTCTAACACCAGTATACCAAAAAAAACTTTCTAATCAAAGTTTTTTTGTATACATCATTTTACTTTTTCGACTGACTTACAGAAAGACCGTCTCCTATTTTATAAAAAGTAGTTTCATACTCAACATTTTGTTCTAAAAAACGAATATACTCTTTAATTTTTCTTACCAAAGCCCTCACATTTCTACTTTTAATTTCACCCTCATCCTTTTCTACTAAACCGTGAAACTCTAAATTATCAGTTATAATAAACCCATTAGAATTAAGGTTTCCTGAAAACGAATGAAAGAAATTAATATTTTGAGCCTTTGCTGCATCTAAAAATATCAAGTCAAATTTATCTTCTAACCTTAAATCTAAGGCATCCTTAAATACTAAAGTAATTCTATCGTCTAAATGGAGCTCCTTAATATTTTTTAGAGCTACCAAATATCTTTTCTCATCCCTTTCTACAGAAGTAATTTTAATGTATGGATTAGTCAGTGCCATCATAATAGCAGAATAACCAATAGCTGTTCCAATTTCTAAAACACTTCTAATTTTATTTTTGATTAAAAAAGTAGTTAAGAAATCGATCCCTGCATCTTGCATAATTGGTATATTATTATCTTTCGCATATTTTTTGATCTGTTTAACCATCATGTGTTCTACTCCTACCATATCCAATTTCCTTCTTCCTTTATTTCACTAACCTTCTTAGAGTGTTCCGACTCAGTTTTTGTGTAATATATCTTTCCATTTTTATCAGCTACAAAGAATAAATAATCATGATTTTCAGGGTGAAAACTTGCTTTTATAGAAGATAGAGAAGGATTGCAAATTGGACCTACAGGAAGTTTTCCTTTCATGGAAGTAGATCTAGTATTATAAGGATTTTGAACCTGAAATTCTTTGGCTGTTAAATCCTTCTTCATTTCTTTTTGTAGGGCATAATAGGTCGTAACATCACTCCCCATATTCATTCCCTTTGATAACCTGTTTTTAAAAACCCCAGCAATCATTCTACGATCTTCTTCTTTAACCCCTTCTAACTCTAGAACAGATGCTAAAGTTAAGTATTGGTGAATCGTATAAGAATCACCAATCTGATTTTTATACTCCTCTAATTCTGCAGCAGTTTGCTTTAACATCGTTTCAATAATTTTTTGAACAGTTACTTGCTTATTCTTAAACTCATAAGTATTGGGTGTCAGGTATCCTTCTAATGATAAATAAATATCCTCATTTAAAATTTCGTCCGTTAAAAACCAATATTGATCAATTAAAGTCTTAATATAGTTCTCATCCTCTAATACTTGCATCACCTCTTCGTATGTGTGATCTGTATTGTTAGCAATCGCCAAAGCATATTTTTTAATTCCTTCTCCTTCTAAAAATGTAATTCTAATAATATTGGGATCATACTTACTACCATTTGTTAAAACATCAATGATTTCTTCTAATGACATACTTCTTTGAAGCTGGTAAGTAGCTGCCTTTAAAGTTCTATGCCCCACTCTTGAGAGTAAATTAAATAATAATTCGCTTCGAATTAGATGATTCTCTTTTAAAATGGCTGCAATTTCTCCTCGAGACATTCCGCTTTTAATTGTTAACTGAACCTCCACTGAGGATTTTTTTTCAACAGGCTGTGTTAGAAATAAATATACAAAACAAGAGCATATTAAAAACAATCCCATACTCACAAGCACAACTAGTAATAGTTTAACCTTCTTTTTCAATTTTCGTCTGACCATAACAACTTTCCTCCGGAAAAAATAAAGAGCCTATTGCTCATTATTTGTTTGTTCTTGTTTCTTTTTCACTTCTTCTTGAAGTGTTTCCAAAATCGTTTCAATTACTTTCCATTCCTTATCTGTTGTAATTGCCTCTAATTTTGAATTCGGATCATTAGGATCATAAATAGAGGCATAAACTTGAATATTGCCATTCTCATCTTTACTCTGATCGGTATAAACAATATAATTTTTACCCGTTTCCTCACTTTCGAATGTAAATAATACATCATATACAATTTCATTTCCCTCTTGATCTATCATAGTAAACGTGTTTTTTTTCATGATTTGCTTCCTTTCTTATCTAAAAATGATTGTAGTATAATCGTAGCAGCCAATGAATCAATCACCTTTTTTCTTTTCTTCCTAGAAGTATTCCCCTGAATCAATATATTACAAGCTTCCTTTGTTGTCAGTCTCTCATCTTGTAAGTAAATGGGAATTTCTAATCGACACTCCAACTTTTTTTGAAACTCTATGCTAAGCTTTCCCTTCGGTCCTACTGTATTGTTCATATTCTTTGGAAAACCCAAGACAATTGCATCAATCTTTTCTTTCTCTACAAGATTACACACCTCATTAATCAGCCAGTCATACTCTTCCTGGTGTCTGATTACTTGATATGCTGTAGCAATCATCCCAGTAGAATCAGAAGTCGCAACTCCCAAAGTTCTAGACCCCAAATCAAGACCTAAATATTTCATTTTTTCTTCCTCTGAAAGTTTTCCAATAAAACTTCTATAATTTTAGTCCTATCAATGGTTTGAATTTTCCGTCTAGCATCCTTATAGCTAGAAATATATCCTGGATCACCACTAATTAAATAGCCTACTAACTGATTATTAGGATTATATCCTCTTTCTTTTAAAATATCATAAACCTCAGCTAATACTTGCTTAGTTTCCAACACCTCTGTATCCACTACTTCAAATAGAGCTGTTTTTTGATCCTCCATAATACCACCTCTTTAGCATTACTACATCTATCTTATCATTAATTTTTCATCTTGGCAAATATTATTAGGCAGCATATATAAATGCCATATAAATAGAAAAAATTAGAAAAATACATGTTAAAATCCAACCATTCATCTTTTCAAAATTAGTACTCTTATATTTCACACCTAATGCCATAGTGATTAACATTCCACCAATTAATCCCCCAATATGGGCAGCATTATCAATACCACTAGACATAAATCCAATCAATAAATTAACTAAAATCAAAGGAATAATCTGACTTTTTACCACATTTCCTAAAAATACTCGATAATGATATCCAAAATAAACAATAGAGCCCATAAGCCCAAATATGGCACCACTTGCCCCAATAGAGGCTGAATCACCTCCAAATAACATCGAAAACAAAGCACCTGTTAGAGCACTAAATAAATAGATAATTATATATTTTACTCTTCCCAAGTAACTTTCTAGCTGAGTTCCAATTACATATAAAGCATAGCAATTAAATCCTAAATGTAAAATATTGGCATGTAAAAAGGCTCCTGTTATCAAGCGATAATACTGTCCTGAACGAATCAATGGGGCAAAAATGCAAAACTGATCTAACACATGATCATAACTACCAAATACCAAAGAACAGAAATAAATAATCACATTCATAGCAATTAAAATATAAGTAATTAATGGATACTTCATCTTAAATACCTCATCTACTTTTTCGGCATCTGTTTTATTATGTTTATTAATATCATTAGTAATCTTCATAAATAATTGAATTCCTTCCTCACTATATTTTAACTTCTTAGATAGATCCGGATAATTCATTTTTATAATACTACTTTTTGTTAAGTCCTTTTCATCACTAACCTTAATACAATCTAAGTTTTTAGTAGATTCCATAGAAACATTTTCACCGAGATCCAAGAAAATACTCAAAGTATTGATATTAAAAGTAAAAGTTTTTTTCTTAATTTTTTTTACAATTCTCTTCGTCTTAAAAATATCAAAGTCAAATTGTTCATTATTATGAATATAATTAGAAACAATGCGAATAATTTCATACTCAGCATCCATATTTTCTAGCCAAATTTCATTTTCAGCACCTTGTAAAATAATCGGATTATAGTTTTTTTCTGTAATAAAATAATGAAGCAATTTCATTACAATTATATTTTTATCATCTAGCTCTATACTTAATCCTTGATTCATGAATCGTTCCTCCTAAAAAACACTAATATTATTATATACTAAAACATACAATATGGAAAGAGGTGATTATTATTTTTAAGAAAATTATTCTTTATATTCTATGCTTAATTCCTTGGTTTTTATCCTCCCTTGTTCCTTTTAATCCTGAATTTTACAACTCCTTAATTCTTCCCTTTTTTACACCACCTAATATATTCTATGGAATTGCCTGGACAATTACCTACATTTTCACAGCTTTTAGTATCTATCAAATAATTACAAAGTATACATGGAAAGATACTCCTAAATCTTATAAGAAAATACTCTTTATAAACTATTTATTTGATCAATCATTTACTTTTGTGTTTTTCACACTTGAAAACACATTTTTAGGATTTATTTCTTGTCTTGGAACATTTATTTCTTGTCTATTTCTATATGAAGAAACATCTAAACTAGATGAAAAAAGTACCAAGTATTTAAATCCTTATGTACTTCTTAGTTTATTTGCTACCGTTTTAAGTATCACTATTTATATCATTAATGCTAAGTAGTTACCTCTCCATATATAGATTACTGATGTTTACTATTTTATAAAATAAATCTTCTAATTTGGTTAACTCTAATATTAAATAAAAAAAATTACTAGAGATCATTTATATAGCAATTTTTTATTTTCTACTATTTTTTAGTAATTACTTTTGGAGTATCAGTTGTCTTGCTACTAGAAGTAATCCTGTCACTCCAGTCTAACTGATCAAAGTCATATCCTACTTCTTCAAGTGCAAATTGGTTTCTTTCCTCTTGAGTTTCAAATTCCTGGTTAATTTTTTCACCAGATTCATTAGTATAACGATATCCATAAGATATATGATATGGTTTATATGGATGATACTGATTCGCCTCTAAAACAACTTCCTCTAATCTTTCCATTGGACAAAATTCACCTGTTTGAGCAACTTGTTTGCATATCCTTATACCTTCTTTTTCATAAGAACATGTTTGACGATAACTTGTTTGAACCACCGAAAATGACATACCAGCTAATCTCAAAGGAATTTGTTCATACTCAAACGTGTTTCCAGAATGAATAATCTCCTTTTTTTGGGTACCTATACACTTACCATATATAGGCTCCTGATATCCCCCTCCAATTTCCTTTACTTCATTATCAGTAACTTCTTTATAACCTAGAATCTCATATTTAGGAATCTCCTTAGTTTCCTTGTACTCATCTCTTATTATTGATACTGTAAATTTCACATCTTTTGACATTTTATATTTCCTCCTTTTATAATGGCTATATTTTATTTATATCTATATGAACTAATTTTAACTAAACTAATACCTTCATTTTTTTATATTATAATTTTCTACTAACATGGATTTCCTTATCATAACTTTTATCATATTCTTTGATTACCTCATTTAATAAACCCAATTTTAATGTTAGCTTTGCATTTTGGGTCGTTAAAGGTTCTACTGTTTTAGCACTTGGTGCCATTTGTCTGACATCAATTAAATCATATTGCACTAGTCCATTTTGATCAAAGGCAAAATGTTTTACTAAAGACAGTGGTGATTGTCCACTAAGTGCCCTTCGTTCATTAAGCTTAGCCTCTTGTTCAACTGCTTGTTCTAAACTCATACATGCTGGATTTAATAGAATAGTACTAATACTATCAGGTCCTATATTCATCTGAGTTCTAGTACTTCCTTGGATTGCAAAATTAGTCTTTGCAGATAACTTATCAACATAGCTCATATCAATTCCTTGTGGATGAGAAGTATAGGTATTACCCATAATTCCTCTATTACTTTTAATTCCTGGAGTAGAGGCATCCTTTAGCCCCTTTTCATCTAATATCGTTCCATCTAACACTCCTTGTCCTAATTTTATTAAGTCATCACTGGAGGCAACAATACCCGCATGACCACTATAACCACCAACAGCATTGGCCTTAGGATCATTTACTTTTCCTAACTTAGCATTCGCACTACCAGTTAATAGTTCTACTTTCTTCTTAGGAATAACAAGATAAGTATCAGTTAAACCCAATTTAGATGTGATATACTCATCTACTAACTCTTCGTATGTTTTATTTGTAACTGATTCCATAACCTCTTTGACAAGCATCATACCCATATCATTATAATTATAATCTCCGATTTGTGTTACTTTCATAGTATAAAGACTAGCTAGTGCTTCATCAATTTTTTGTTTTTCTTCTATTCTCCCATCTGTCTGAAAGGAAACTGCGAAACTTAAAACATCTTTCATTGTCAAATTTTCTACATTTTCAAATCTAGGATCTAAGTCTTTCACCTTATCTTCATATCGAAAGGCCCCCTCTTTAATTAAGTTATACGCAATAACTTCCGTATAAAACTTAGTCATAGAGGCAATATCGAAAAGAGCATGGTCTGGCATTTCCCTTTTCATAGAATCGATATCTCCTCCAAATAGTTTCACATTAATATTGCCAACATGAACACCAATTGTATATCCTGGAATTGGATAGTTTTCTTTTATACTTTGTATCTCATCACTTAAATCTTTAATTGCTAAATCCACTATTTCCTCAGGAGTAGAATCCTTATTCACTTTTATAATTTCTAACATACCTTGAGTAGCTTCTCTTACCTCATCTTTTGTTGCATAAGTACCATTTCTTTGAACATCATCTAAAAATGATTCAAATATTCTATCATAATTCATGGTTATCCCCTCACTTTTTACCCACTTAATTATACGCTATATTTTTATAAAATTCCCTTTTTCATAAAAATATGTCTATATTATATCCTTTGCTTTTCATTTAGTAAAATACCTATTTTGCATATTGCTATAACCAGGGGTTATAGCTCGTGACCATCAATCATTCTAACTATTAAGAGATTAATTATATATTATTTATCAATATCAGTTAATTCTAATTCAGCCTCAATAATTTTAATAAACTCTATCAAAGCCGGATTTAAATTATTTTGATTGTAACACATACCTAAATATTTTTCCTTTAACGGGATATCAATATCAAGTTTAAATAGTTCACCATTTTCTAATTCTTTCTTTATATGTTCCTCATCAAGCATTCCTATACCAAATCCACTCAAAGTAAACTCTTTTACTACCGAATTACTTCCAAACTCCATTTTTGGATCGATTCGTATATTTTTATTACTGCAATATTCCTCAATTCTATTCCTATTAATTGTTCCCCTATTTAGTAAGAGTAATGGGATTTTTTCTAAATCAGAAACCCTTAATTTTTTATTTTTATATTGTTTATATTTTTCATTTGCTGCAAAACAATTATGAAGTGTGATTAATTTTACAAATTTACATTTATCTGGGATTTCTGCGGGCATATTTGTAAATATGATATCTACTAATCCCAACTCATATTTTTCTAATACATTTGTATTATCAGTTAATATTTGTACATTAACCTTTGGATATTTATCCTTAAACTTTATAACGTAAGGCATTAAAAATTCATCAAGTATTACTTTAGATACCCCAATTCTTAGGGTACCTACTTCCATATTCAATATTGATTTCACATCTTTTTCTGCTGACTCAATCAATTGTATGGCATTTTCTACCCTTCCATAAATAAGTTCTCCCATTTTTGTTAAACTGACTCCATTATTTGTTCTTTCAAACAACTTAGAATCCATTTGATTTTCAAGTGTTTTTATCGACTTAGAAACTGCAGGTTGTGAAATCATTAATTCATTTGATGCTCTTGTAATACTTTTATTTTTAGCAACATAATAA
>CAJUJA010000049.1 GCA_910586635.1 uncultured Bacilli bacterium
AGATTTAGAAAAAATTAATTTTCATGGATACAGCTGGTATTAAACCTAAGAAAAATATCTTCAAACAAATCAAATTATATACATATAAATTCTTAAAAAAATTAAAATCTTTGATTCCAAAAAGAAAACAAAGTCTATATTTAAAAAGATTAATTAACCTATTCGGTTCTAACGACTATAAGGCATTAAGTAAAGATATGCAGCAAAGTTTTAAAAATATCGTAAATGAGGATCTAAAACCTTATATAAAATACATAGAACAACAAACTTTAATTATATGGGGAAAAAAGGACAAAGATACGCCTGTGAAAGATGCAAAATTTATGAGAAAACAAATTAAAAACTCATCTCTTGTCATATATCCAGATGCTTCTCATTTTTCTTATTTAAAATATCCAAAGTTAACAAATCAAATCATTGAAAATTTCATAAAAAACACGGACTGAATCAGTTCGTGTTTTAACTATTTATAAGAAAAAATTAATATTGAATACCCCATACTACATGATGTTTTGCAGCCTCTCCACAACAGACACACTTCTCATCAATTCTTTTGGCATCTTCTAAAATACATCTAGATTTACAACCTCTTATTTCCTTTATTTTTTCTTCACACTCTTCTTTTCCACACCACATGGCATGAATAAATCCTGGTTGAGTATTTAAAATTTGTTCCATTTCATCTAAATTATGAGCCGTAAATGTTAGATCATCTCTTCTTTTTGTAGCACGAGTATACATATTCTTTTGAATAGTATCCAAAAGGTCCTTTGTATATGCTAAGATATCCGTATTCATAGGAACTACTATTTTTTCTCTTGTATCACGTCTTACAAAAGTAATTTGATTTTGTTCCAAGTCTCTCATACCCACTTCAATTCTAATAGGAATTCCATTTACTTCTGCTTCTGCAAATTTAAAACCAGGAGATTTTTCTGAATCATCAATATAGACAGCAATGTTATTTTCTACTAAAAGATTTTGATACTCTAATGCTAACGCACTTACTTTTTCATCTGTTCCGATTGGGATGATGACCACTTGTTTTGGTGCTATTCTTGGTGGTAAGACCAGTCCATAATCATCACTATGTACCATGATTAAACCACCAATCATACGAGTGGTCGTTCCCCAAGAAGTTTGATAAGGATAACTTACTTTATTTTCTCTATCAGTAAAAGTCACATCATAGGCTTTCGAAAACTTTTGTCCAAAAAAGTGAGAAGTTCCTGCTTGTAAAGCAACTCCATTATACATTAAGGCCTCGTTCGTTAGAGTATACTCAGCCCCTGCAAATTTTTCTTTTTCTGTTTTTTTACCACGAATCGAAGGAATCGCTAAAATCTCATTGAAAAACCAATGATAAACTCCCATCATTTGATCAGTTTCCTTTTCTGCTTCTTCTCTTGTTTCATGTAGTGTATGCCCCTCTTGCCATAAAAACTCTCTACTTCTTAAAAATGGTCTGGTTTCTTTTTCCCATCTTAACACATTACACCACTGATTATACAGTTTTGGTAAATCCCTATAAGATTTAATATGAGTTCTATAATAATCACAAAATAGTGTTTCACTAGTAGGACGAATACAAAGTCTCTCCTCTAAAGTTTTTTGTCCTCCCTCGGTTACCCAAGCAACTTCAGGGGCAAATCCTTCTACTAGTTCCCCCTCTTTTTTCAAAAGATTCTCAGGAATTAAAGAAGGCATTTGACAATTTACATGACCAAGTCTTTTAAATTCCTTATCTAATATTTCTTGCATCTTCTCCCAAATCGCATATCCATTTGGTTCTATGACAATGCAACCCTTGACAGATGAATAATCTGCAAGCTGAGCAGCACGTACAATATCAGTATACCACTTTGCAAAGTCATCTTCTCTTTTTGTAATTGCCTCATTATTTTTCATATCTTTCCTCCCCTCTTTTTTTGATAAACATTCCTTATCGGATGAGAATTTTTCTTGGCATCATTTCTATCATCTTTTAATGCAGCCATTAAGTCTTCGTAACTATCAAATAAAGGCATCCCTGTTAAATCACGATATAGTCGCAACTCTTCATAAGTATACTTTTTTTGGTGGGGTTCATAAAAAGAATGGGATAAAGAATTTTCCATAATAACTCAGCCTCCTTATAACGAAAATATATATTTTTCTAATATAGTATAAACTTCCTCCCTTGGAACTAAATCCTTGGTCTTTCTAAGCTGTCTCAATTCTGATATGGAGCATAACTTAACCGCCTGAACTTCCTCTTCTTGCATTGTTATATTTTCAATATCTAAATCATTTTTTCTTAAAACAAATAAATCATAAAATTGTCTTTCTATAAAATCATCAGCAAACTTTTCTTCTTTTCTAAAAGAATACATATATCTAAAATCTTTAATATCTATGTGATACCCCAAGTTGATACTTACTTCTTCATTAATTTCACGTGCCGCAGCAGACAAAGCATCTTGACCTGATGCGATATGTCCTGCAACTGAGACATCCCACATATTAGCATTCTTATCTTTGTTTTTACTCCTCTGTTGCAGTAACACTTCATTTTTCTCATTAATAATTAAAACAATAATTGACCTATGCCAGTACCCCCCCTATGTATTTCTTTTCTTGATAAAACTTTTCCAGTTAACATCCCATTTTCATCTAATACATCAATCATTTCTTCCATTTCAAATCCTCCTTATGGTTCAATTCTATTGGGACCTCTAAATAAAAATTGAGTTTCTTTAATACTAGGAAGTCCTAAAAGTAACATTGTAAATCGATCGATTCCGATACCAAATCCACCATGTGGGGGACATCCATACTTGAAAAACTCTAAATAAAATTCTACATCCTTAGAAAGTCCTTTTTCTTTAGCATTTTTTAATATTTCTTCATATCTATGTTCTCTTTGAGCTCCTGTTGTAATTTCTACTCCTCTAAATAATAAATCATATCCTTGTAAAACCCCTTTCTCATCTCTCATATGATAAAAGGCACGTTTTTCTGCAGGATAATTGGTAACAAATAAGAATTCGTGATGAAACTTGTCTTTGGATAATTTGTAACATAACTTTTCAGCCTCTGTTGTTAAATCATTCTTCTCAGACTCCTCTACATGATAAGAATATCTTTCTTCTAACTCTTGATATACTTCATCTAAACTCATCACTGGAAAAGGAAGCGTAGGAACGACCATATCAGAGCCAAATAAGTCTTTTATTTGATCCCCTAGCTCCTCCTTGACCTTAGAAAAAGCATCATGAATCATTTCGGATTCTAAATTCATTACATCATGGAAATTATCAATATAAGAAATTTCAACATCAAAACTAGTATATTCAGTAGCATGTCTATTGGTGTTTGAATTTTCAGCCCGAAATGCTGGTGCCACTTCAAAAATTTTAGACATTCCACTAGCCATTGCCATTTGTTTGTAAAACTGAGGTGACTGGGCAAGATAGGCCTTTCTATCAAAGTATTTTACTTCAAACACTTCAGAACCTGACTCGCTTGCAGCACCTATTAACTTTGGAGTATGAATCTCCATAAAATCTTTTTGATATAGATACTCTCTCATATACTGAACCAACTTACTTTGGATTTGAAAGATTGCTAAGTTCTTATCATTTCTTAAATCAATAAAACGATAATCAAGTCTAGTATCTAAATTGACACCTTCTAAATTTTTATAAGTAAAGGGTAATTCATCTAAACTTTTACTAGTAACTTCAATAGATTCTGGTATTAGCTCCATCCCATTTAATTTTACTTTAGGAGCCTCCATTAAAACCCCAGAAACTTTTACCGTACTTTCTAGTGGTAGATTACTAATTAATTCTACCATTTCTTTATTTTTCTTTTCTGACTTTTCAATTGTTACTTGGACCTTACCAGTTGAGTCTCTTAATATTACAAACTGTACCCATTGTAAATCCCTAATATTATCCACAAATCCACTAAATTCTATTTGTTTTCCATAATACTTATGTAAATCTTTTGCATCTATTTTTTTCATCCTATCACCTCTTAATCATCATGACAATGACAATTCTCACCACATTCACATTCATGATCATGTGTAGAGCAATCAGAACAACCACAGTCATCTTCCATTTCATCTACTAACTTCTCATCTAAATAGTAAATAATGGCATCTAATGAGATTACCTCTTCTTCCTTTGTTTGATTATTTTTAATCTTTATCTCATGATTATTTAAATCTTCATCGTTTAAGACTGCAATATATTTAGCCTTTAATCTATCTGCTTGCTTAAATTGAGCTTTTAGGCTACGAGAAGTATATTCCGTATCAACAACAAATCCAGCTAGACGTAATTCTTGTGAGAGATAAGCAGCATATTTTTTTTCGTCCTCTGATACATATAACAAGAACAAATCAATATCTTCTTTAATTGGAAGATCAACTTTTTCTAATTCTAATGCTTTAACAAGACGTCCTACTCCTGATGCAAACCCAATAGCAGGAGTACTTGGTCCACCTAATGTTTCACAAAGACCATTATAACGTCCTCCACCACCTAATACATTGTTAGAGCCAAACCCTTTGACATCTGCTTCAATTTCAAATACGGTATGATTATAATAGTCAAGACCTCTAACAATTTTTGGATCTACTTCATAATCAATTTGTAATAAATCTAAAAATTCACAAACTGCAGAAAATCTTTCCTTACTTTCCCCATTTAGATATTCAATAGTAGTTGGTGCCTTTTTTAAAATTTCATGATCCTGATCTACTTTACAATCTAGAATCCTTAATGGATTTTTTATAAGACGCTCCTTGCAGTCCTCACAAAAATCATTGATATGAGGAGAAAAGTATTTAATTAATTCCTCCCTATATTTCATTCTTGAATTCTGATCTCCTAAAGAATTTATTTTCACCTTAATTCCTTTTAGTCCTAATAACTTATAGATTTGAACGGCAAGTGATATCACCTCAGCATCCACCATTGGATCATCGCTACCTAAAACTTCCATTCCAAATTGAGTTAATTCTCTATCTCTTCCTGATTGTGGTCTTTCATATCGATACATGGTTCCATTATAATAAACCTTAACAGGACTAGATTCTCCATACATTTTATTTTCAAGATAGCTTCTAACAACTCCAGCAGTTCCTTCTGGTCGTAATGTCATTTTTCTTTTCCCACGATCTAGAAAATCATAGGTTTCTTTGGTTACAATATCGGTAGAATCTCCCACCCCTCTATGAAAAAGTTCAGTAGATTCAAAAAGTGGAGTACGAATATATCCATAGTGATATTTTTCCATAACAGAATCCACAATCTGCTCAACATATTTCCATATTTTTGCTTCACGTCCATAAAGATCAATACATCCCTTTGGTTTCGTTATCAATAAAATCATCTCCTCTTTTTATTAAAAAAAGTACCACCCATAAGGACGAAAAAACTTTCGTGGTGCCACCTTAATTGATACTTAATCTAACTCTTAACGTAGTTACCCGCTTCTATTTTTAATAAGTGTCTTCAAATTATACTTTATCAATGTTTTCACCAACCACATTTTCTCTAAAGATAAAATAAAATCTTACTCTTCTTATTAGAAGATACTACTATTATACAATAAATAGTCTAAAGAAACAATCAATTTTGATGGTAAATTTTTTGTTTCACTTTAATATCTTTATCCATTTCTTGAATCATGGTATCAGGTAGATTTTGACAGTCTGGAACAAAACTTACAAAATTCTCTACCGAAAACCAATCAGCTCTTTGCCTTAGAAAATTTTGATAGCAATATCTATACTTATCTGGATCATTCTTCCTTAAACTCTCAAAGTATGTAGCAAGAACTCCTCCATATCCATAAGATAGACTTTCAAATAAATCTAACTCTAAAGGAATAATGCTATCTTGATCAATCCATTCTATTGTATCCTTTCCTACTACTTGACTTAGAATGTCTTCATTGGATAAATGGCGATATTTTTCTCTTTTTAATAAAGAATCATCTAAATTTGTTAAAATTAACAAATCCTCTAAATGACTTGTTATATCTAAGTAATATTCCTCTACCATACAACATACATCTTTAGAAGCAATCCTACTTTTTATCAAAAAATCTAAAAACTCTTTTTCATTTTGCTTTGATATAACCTCTGTATAAATAGATTTCATATAATAATCATTCATTACTTTAAAATTCGAAAAACGAGATAATTCATCATAATCTTTAATATGTCCTACTTCATGAACAATCGTGGTCATCAACTCAACAGAATTCATATCCTTATCGATAAGGATATGTGGTATCTCAGATACCACATTATAAGCCATGTAACCAGCATAAAATCTTGATGAGTCCCCATAAAACATCCTGTGATTTTTAACCATATCATCTAAATATCCATCCATGTTCTTTTTCTCTAAAAATTCTCTTATAATATCATACATCTCTTGCTCAGGTAATATAACTCCACTTTCTACGGATTCTAAATAATCTATTTTTTGATTCACTTCATACAATAAATCATTGATAACAAGATGATGAAATTCTTTATTTTGAATAAAATTTTCAATAAACTGATTCGCCTGAATCTTTTGTTTTTCTATTACCTGATGATATAAATACCTATTTTTTTTTTATTTTTCTAATTTTTTATTAACACACCCTGTAACATCATAATAAAGCTCTGATAAGATATCAAGAGATGATACAGTAGCAATCGCTTCAGCTAAATTAAGATTTCTACAAAGCTGGCCCATTAATAATTTTGCTTCTTTTTCTAATTCCTTCAAATCCCCTGTAACTAATTCCATTTTTATCTACCTCTTTAAAAATTTTTGTTTTTGTACATTTTTCGAACCTTGAACTAAAAGATTTAAATCTCTAGAAACATATTCTGGAATATTAAAATCGATTAGATCTAAGTAATTCTCAATATGAACTTTTTTGTTTTCTAATCTTTCTTTTTCTATTTGTCCTTGTAAATAAAAGTATTTTTCCCTATCATCGCCTCTTAACGCCATGAAAGAACTACTGATTGCAACAGCATAAGGATAAGAAACAATATCTTTAATATGACTTCTTGGAATTTGATAATTTTTTTTATTACATACCAATTGATCAAATGAAATAGGAATTAGACTTCTTAATCGATAATTTTCTTCATCTAAATATTTTTTAGGAAGCTCACATAAATATTCCTGATTTAAACATGAAATAAAACCACCCTGATACCAACACCTTAAAGTAGTATAAACATTTTCTACTTGAATCTTATTTTCTAAAAGGAAAGCTAAAAATCCCCTTTCCCATGTACCAGAAAGTATCTCTATACTATCATGATCGTTATCAATTAAAGTAGATAGATGATTCGCATCCACCACATGCCCAAATTCATGAATTAGATTTGACATAAATAAAACGTCATTTTCAATTTTATTACTAAGGATTACAATATGATGATTTAATATCATATCAAAAATAGTAAATGAAGCTCCTTCTGGTATATCCATAGAAAATATAAGACCACTTTTTAAAAAAGATATAAAGGATTCATAATATTCAGGATGTTCTTTTAACATATAATCTTTCATGATATCAACCATATCTTTTCTAGCCAAGGTATGATTTTTAGGAAAAGATGCGATACTACGATACTTCTTTTCTAATATAGGAAGAATACTTTGTACAAAGTATCGATAATTTCCTTTTTTAGAAATAAAATCAGAAACCTGATAATCTATTTTACTCTTCAAATACGATTGTAAGTTAACTCCACAAAAAGAATCATATACTAAATCATATCCATTTATTTTTAAAAATGATTGTTTACTCCATAATGTAGGTAAAATTTCTTTTTCTCCTAAATTCTTACTTTGTTGATAAAATTGCTTTTTTAATAAAGAAATATCTTCTAAAAGTAAATCTAAATTTCCTTCAAATAACTCCATTTTAAACTCCCCTTTTTGAATAAATACAACCACAGTAATCTTGCCTATATAAATGATATTTTCTAGATAATTCTATACTTCTTTGATAACCATTCTTTTTCTTAAAGTCTGAATATAAAAATTTTACTTCAAACTTTTTTTCAAGGTTCTCTCCAATTTCATTAATCCAATAACTATTCTTATAAGGACTAAGAGAAAGAGTTGTTGTAAAATAATCAAAACCTAACTTGCTTGCTACTTTAGCAGTTTCTTCTAATCGCAATTGATAACACCTATAGCACCTTTTTCCCCTCTCGGGTTCACTTTCTAAGTTTTTTGAAATATCAAAAAATTCTTTTGGTTGATACCTTCCATCGATGATATCAATCTGATATTTGGATTCCACTTTTTCTATAAAATGATGAATTTCAGATAATCTTTTTTGATACTCTTCGTAATCTGTAATATTAGGATTATAATAGAGTATTGTTATTTTAAAAGTTTGTCCAAGACGTTCTAATACTGCTGATGAACATGGTGCACAACAAGCATGTAGTAAAAGCGTAGGAGAATCTTTTTCTATTTTTTCTATCTCTTCTTCCATTAACTGATTATAATTCAAAGTAACCACCTCCAAATAAATAGTTATAAAATAACATAATTAATCATTTTTTTCAAGCAAAATTCTACTTTAGCATCATCATTCAATTTACAAAATCATACCTATTCATCTTTGTTTTACATCTTACAAATGGTTCTCTTTCTTCTAAAGGAACTAATTTGCAAATAGAATTTAATTCTTGTTTAAGACGAAGTTCCCTATCTGTTATCATAAAATCAGGTTGAGAATAATTAAGATATCTTTCTTCCCTTTCATCATATATTTTTTTGGGAATCTGAACAACTTTATAATCATGTAAAATATAATCATAAAAAGTTTCATAAATATTAAACTTTGATGTCGTAATTGTCCTATAAAGTTGACTTTCAATAGAATCATAATCACAGGATTGAACTAAAATATCCTTTAGTAAAACATCACGTCCATACCAATTTTCTTCTACATTAGGAATTCCAGATACCAAAGAAAAATCAGCAAAACTATTGATTTGATCCCAAACTGCATTTTTACTTTTATAAAGATGAATAAAATATCTAATCAACTGTAGTTTCATCATTTGAGATTTATTACATTCCTCAGACAATAAAATCTCCTTCCAATTAATTAATCCTTGTAATACTTCTTCTTTACTATAAAAATTAACTTCTGTTTCACTTGGGTGCATATGTTTTCTAAAAAAAGGAAGTACTTCACCTCCACCATGAGCTACTGATGAAGATCGGAAGAGCGTCGTGTAGGGAAAGAGTGTGTCAGTACGTGTAGA
>CAJUJA010000050.1 GCA_910586635.1 uncultured Bacilli bacterium
CCTACACGACGCTCTTCCGATCTTTAGTTTTTCTTTATCATGAAAGATAATATTTTGAACAATATCAGCACGTTTTTCTTGATAGGTTGGTTCTACCTCATAGCCTAACTTTTCTAACACACAAGATGTTAAAATAGCAATCTTTAAACTCGAGGCAACAACACTAGGAGATAAAAATAATCCCTGTAAAATACTTTTATTAATTCCTAATGTTGGACCTACTTCTCTTCCCTCTCCTGGTAGGGTTAATCTTTCTCCTACTAATTCTATCAAATCATGTCGTCCTGCCACATAGGCTCCATTAGGAGCGATTCCACCTCCAAGATTTTTAATTAAAGATCCTACTACGATATCAGCACCTAATTCTCCAACCTCATAATCTTCTACTAACTCACAATAGCAATTATCAATCATAATTATAATTTCTGAATCTATCTTTTTAATAAATTGAATTACCTTTGCTACTTTGTCTAATGAGATACTACATCTGGTAGAATATCCTTTTGATCTTTGAATTTCAATAACCTTTATTTTTTTTGAGGTAATTACCCGCTTGATTTCATCATAATCAAAGTCATCTTCTATTAAATCTATTTCTTGATACTTAATCCCAAATGATTTTAAACTACTAGGATTGTCTTTAATTCCTATCACCTCATGCATCGTATCATAAGGTGTTCCACTAATAGATAATAACGTGTCATTTGGTCTTAGTAGGGCAAAAAGAGAAACTGATAAAGCATGTGATGCAGATATAAATTGGACCCTCACGATTGCATCTTGACATCCCAGCACTTTACTAAATATTTTTTCTATTTTTTCACGGCCTATATCATTATATCCATATCCTGTAGTGGATGCAAAGTCGGTTTCTGATATTTGCTGTTCATGAAAAGACTGTAGTATTTTACAAGTATTTTTAAAACAAATCTGATCTACTTTTTTAAATTCCTCTTGACATTCTTCCTCGCAGGTTTGTAATAACTCTATAAAATTTTGTTTCATTAATAAGTCCCTCCATCTACTTGAATAATTTGATTATTAATGTAACTAGCATCGTCTGACAGTAAAAAGTAAACGACCTTTGCTATTTCTATTTCTTCTGCAAATCTTCTAACAAATATTTTTTCCTCTTCACTTTTAATATAATCTAAATCTAGATCTTTCATCTCCGAATCTGTTTTAATCCAGCCAGGTGCAATTGCATTGACTCTTACATAAGGAGCATATTCTAAGGATAAATTATGAGTAATAGAATTTAGGGCAGCTTTTGAGGCATCATAATCCAAGGTCATAGGAAAATATTTATTGATTCCATTGGTAGAGGATATATTTACAATCGAACCATATCGATTTCTATACATTAAGTTTCCAATTAATTTACTGATTAAAAAAGTTCCAACTACATTAATTTCCAATGTCTTCATAAAATTTTCTTTATTTTTATCATCATATAGACTATCAATACACAAAGCAGCATTATTAACTAAGTAATCAATATGACTAAACTCCTTTTTTACTTTAGAAACTACACTTTCAATTTCTTCTTCTTTAGAAAGATTGCATTTTTCTATCATCACTTTTATATTATAGGCCTCCTCTAATTCCTTTTTTAGTTTTTGAGCTTTTTCTTTATTTGTGTTATATAAGATCACTAGATTACACCTGCGACTGGCTAAAAGTTTTGAAATAGCCTCTCCTAAGCCACTAGCCCCGCCTGTTATTAAGGCTGTCCTTTTTTCCATATTTACACTTCCTCATTTTTATCATTTCTTTATTTGTTATTCAATTAGCTACTCTTTTATTTCTTCTCGTATTTGTTTTATTATAACATAATTTTATGTGAAATTTAAAAAAGAAAAAAGAACATTTCTGTTCCAAATGAAAAATTAGTTTTAACCATATAAATTAATTTGTTTTTTTAAATCGTAAAAATTCCCATCCTTTTTATAGGCGATTACAGTAAGACTTCCATGATAAGATTCTACATATCCAATATTTACAAATCTTACAACTTCTTCAATACCTTCTATTTTTTTTGCTTCAAATTTTTGTTGTTCTAAAATGTCTTTTGCGGCTATGTAACTCACACTACCATCATCTAGTAAAAATAAATATACAAGCCCGCTCATATCATGGTCAATAACTCCCCCATATATTTCCTCAACATTTCTATCTAGTGTTATTTGATATTCTTCACGTGTACTTTTATTCAAATCGGAATTATAACCAAGATTATTTAATATATCCCAGTTTACTACAACTTTAACTGTTTTTCTATTAGAATCTTCGGTCGAAAAAGAAATACCATCTTGACTTGCAGATTGATATATTGATATATCATCTGATAATTCCTTAATCACATCATTATTTAAACACTTATTTTTATCAAATTTTATTAAACTATCATTTTCACTTTTATGATCTACAATATGAGTATCCTTATACCTTTTATTAGAAGTTTTCTCTCCTTTGGCAGATTTTAAAATCATTCCTTTATTATATAATATAAATAAAACTAATCCTAACACGATTACACATAATAATATTGTAACAACTTTCCATATTTTTACTGAACTATTATCTTTTGTATTCATTTCTTACCTTCTTTCTTATTTTCATAGTAAATTAATTAATAAAATTTTTCAATAATAATAATAATAATTCATGTAAAACTATGTAAATCAATTATTTAAAATTGTTAAACTTGTTGATTTAGTTTCTTAATCTACATTATATATCTTTTAATAAAAAAAGCCTTTAGGCTCTTGATGAATACTTTCCATCTGCTGTTGTTACTAGTATTTTTTCACCAGTTTCAATAAACATAGGAACCTTTACTACTAAACCGGTTTCTACAGTAGCATCCTTTAAAGCATTATTTGTAGTATTTCCTCTAACAGCAGGTTCTGTTTGTACTACGGTAAACTCTACCTTATCAGGTAAATCAATTCCTAGTAATTCTCCCTCATATAGAATTACATATACATTCATATTCTCAATTAAATAGTTTTTATTATCTCCTACTTGATCAGTACTTAATTCTAGCTGTTCAAAAGTTTCCATATTCATAAAGAAATAAGTGTCCCCTGTATTATATAAGTATTGTACATTTTGCTTATTAATATTTGCTTTTTCAAATTTTACATTAGTATTGAAAGTTCTTTCTACAATTCCACCAGTTCTTAAATTTCTTAATTTGGTCTTCATAAAGGCAGAGCCTTTTCCTGGTTTTACATGTAAAAATTCTACTACCTGATAGATTTGCCCTTCTATCATAATTGTCATTCCATTTTTTATTTCATTTACATTTATCATTATTTATCCTCCCTATTTTCTAGGTATTTGTGGCATTTTAGAGATTTTTCTTTTTACTTTCATCTTGTCTTGTACTTTTTGATGATTTGATTTAATATCTCCATAATATGAATTTCCTTGCAATTCGATGAGTTTTTTATAATCAATAGTTGAATGTAATAAATCTTTTCTAATTACTTCTTTTCCTTATGTTCAGTATGTTTTCTACATCTAGGACAATATCTATTACACGTTAGACGTTCTGTTGTATTTTTTACATTCTTTTCAATTCTATAATTTTCCTCACTACATTCACTACAAACTAGTGTTTTTCTTTGTCTATTTCCTACTTTTGCCATGCTATCCCTCCTTACGTCTATAGGTATTATATCAAAAAATACCAAAAAAGCAAAAGTTTTTTGATATTTTTATACTTTTTAGTTTCTTTTATCTATTTTGAAATTTCAATAACTGCACGAGCTCCTGCAACATCAGTTGTTAATCCATTTGCCCCTGTTAAAATACCACTATTGGTTATATTCATAGCACTACCTGGTATAGTAGTAAACGATGACATGGTCCAATAGTTTTGATTATATTTACCATTGATCGGTGAATTATCATCTACTGTACCACCATGACTTGTAGATAAATACAAATAGTTACTCATCCATTTTGGACATGAATTTTGAACATCTGTACAATTAAGAGCTGCTGCTTCTTGTGCAGTAATCATTCTGGCTTTTACTGTTTTTTCTTCTAAAGTATAAGCATTAGAACTACAGGTATTATAGGCTGCACAACCTGTAAATGCAATGTCTTTAAATGTAGTAGTTCCCATTGTATATACTTGATCCAATACATTATCCCACTTTTTTGTTTCCTCTTCTAGTTTTGATAATACGGTAAGTGGTCCTTTGGTATTATCATTCCCCTCTGCATACCATTCTATATTATTAATTGTATTTTCTCTTTGTTGTAATGTAATAGTATCTCCATGATCTTCTATTACATAAAACACTTTTTCTTCAGTATCATTTACTTTATATTTAATAATGGTCCCAAAAGGACATGAACTGGCAGATTTATCTTTATAACATTCCGTTCTTTCACAGGTATCCTCGTCACCAGTCAAACAATAATTTCCTGCTGTATTATCATCATTATAATTATATGCTTTCATAATATAAGGGTTTCCGCTAAATTTTACGATTTCTCTTTTATCTACTGGAAAATCCAAGTTAGAATTTTTTAATCCTACATCACTACCAAAAGTCACTGTAACTGGGTGGCTTGTATCATAGTTTGTTATTTTTATATCCATTTCTTTTGAATCACGATTACTGCCATTGATACCTAAAATATCACCATTTCTTGATGGTGGGGCATCCATTTTATCTAAATAGTTAACATCAACGGTTGAAGAGGATGCTGTATAATACATATTGGCTTTTACTTCTATTCCATTTACATTTAATAGTTTTAATGTAATGATTACAGAATCATTTGGCTCAACAGTAATACTTTTATCTTTATCTAAGTCAACACTTTCTATATGAGAATATAAATTTCCCGTAACAATATTTAATGCACCCTTACTCTCACTATTTACTGTAAAAACAGCGTAGGAAAAACACCCTCCTATAATTAAGATAGCTGCTACAATTATGATAATTAAATAGTTTGTTTTAATATTTACAGTCCTTTTTAACCAATACTTAAAATTCATTCTATCACCACTATTCTATATTAATACAATATTACTATAACATACTTTTTTTATTTTTGGAACTAAAATCTATGGATTCAGAGTAAAATATGCGTCAGTTGACTTTTTTGTAATTCTCATAGTTACTAAACTGGCAAAGCTATTGCTAGTATCAGGACGTGACGAATTTGGTGAAACTACAGTAATTGACATTTTAGGATCATTACTTGGTGCATACCCTACAAAGGTAGAAGTAATAGTTTCTTTATCGATTACCCCATCATTATCTGTATCAATAAAACTTTGCGAAGTTCCAGTTTTTCCACTTGGACTATATTTATAATCCATATAACCTCTACCATATCCTGATGGTGAATTTATAACAGCATGAAAGCCTTCATGAACACGATTCATATATTCTTCTTTTGTATCTATTTTATTTAGAATCTTTACTTTATTTTCATAAATTGTTTTTCCTAATGTTTCATCATCGGTAGCTTCATGTACTTCTTTTAATAGATGTGGCTTTATACGACTTCCTTTGTTAGCAATGGTGTTAATATACTGAGACAATTGAACAGTCGTATAGGTTTCATATTGTCCAATTACAAAATCTAATAAATTTCCTGCCTGAGTATCCTTTTTTGCACCATATCCTAAACTTTCTACAGGCAAATCAATTTCCGTTTTTACTCCTAATCCAAAGGAATGATACATCTTTCTGTACGTATCAAATGCTGCTTGATTTAAGGGAAGGGTCATTCCTCTACTATATTGATATCCTGCTACCTTAATCGCTGTTTTCCATTGATATACATTACTAGACATCGCTAAGGCTGTAATATCATTAATTCTACCTAATGTATGATAAGAACATTTTTCGTTTGTTCCTCTTACTTTAATACATTCATCTACCATATAATCTCCAATTTTTAAGGCTCCACTATTATACCCCACTAAGATAGAGGCTCCTTTTACTACTGATCCAGGGGTTACTGGAGATGTTAAAATACTACTTGTATGATCTACTACTTTCCCATCTACAATTTGCTTCGATGCCATAGCAAGAACTTCCCCTGTTTTGGGATCTTGAATGACTACAGAGGAATGATCATAAAATTGAGTGTTCGCCTCACTCTTAGTTTTTATAACCTCCTCAGTTAAAATATCCTCTATTTGTTTTTGAAGATTAATGTCAATGGATAGAACAATATCATTTCCTCTTTTCCCCTCTTCTATTAGTTTTAATTCATGACTATTTACAACTTGATAAACTTCCTTTTTTCCTCGTAAATACTTTTCATATTGTTTTTCTAAATAACTAATTCCTACTCGATCATTTAGAGAATACCCTTTACTTAAATAATATTGTTTTTCCTCTTTAGGAATCCCTGTAGAAGAGGAAGATACCTTTCCAAGAATTGCTTTAAAAGTATCTCCATATGGATAAACCCTTTCCCAATCTAGTCTAGTATTAAAACCACCTAACTCTTTATTATTCTCTGAGATATAGGCATACTCTTCATCTGTAACATTATCAGTGCGGATTGTCTTTTCATCATAAGCATACCCCTTGTTCATTAAATAGTATAAATAAGCGGCTCTGTTATCCTCCTCACTCATACTATTTAATTCCTCATCTGTAATCCTTTTTATTTTCATCTCTTTAATATCGTTACTTGTTAACTTTCTTTGGTCTAATTTTTCCCATTCTTTTTTAGTAATTTTTTTTGAAGCAATTTTAGGATGAACTTCTATATAAAATTCTCTTTTATTTCTATCTTCTAGTTTACTAATATCTAAGTTTAAATGCGGACTTACTTGATATGCTAGTTTGATTTCATCCTTTGTAGAAAGAGACTTATCCTTTTGATAATAAATTGTTTTTACAGCTATATTATCTACTAGTATATTATAATTTCTATCATAAATTCGCCCGCGAGGAGCTGAAGGTCCTTCTACCGTATCATACGATAATTCCTCCAACTGTTTTTTATATTTCGTATGATCCAAAATCATAACTTGATAAAATTTTATAAATACAACACAAAAAAGTAAGATAATCGCTCCTATTATAATCCATAATCTTCTTTTTTCAATTTCTTCTAATCGGGGACTTCTTTTTTTATTCAGTACTTTTTTCTTCTTCATGTAAATCCTTCTTTCTATTACTAGTTTATCACATAATCTAAAAGTTATTTCATATATTTTATTAGGTGATTCATATTTATAAGAATTTAATTAGTAATTATATAAATCATAATTTAACAGTTGATGATATTTTAACATATGCAGCAAAAAATCAAATACTACTTTCTAAATCAGATTCTATTATAATATATAATTTCATAAAAAGGAATTATAAAGCTATATTAAACGGGGACGAGACTTCCTTTCAACAATTAAAGGAAAGTATTCCTACTTATTTATATCAAAAAATTATGAGTTTATATAAAGAGTATAAAAGCAAGTTTTTTATCTAACCTGCTTTTTCTATTTCCTCTTTCATATTTGGATTAAATTGTTTTTCCTTTATCATTTTAATTTCCTCTTTATATGGTGCTTTTTTTCCTATATAAGGAGTCTCTAAAATTTTAGGAATCTTTTTTAATTTTTTATGATAAATAATTTTAATTAATGAATCAAATCCAATCGTACCAAACCCAATATTTTCATGCCTATCTTTATGAGAGGTTCTTTCATTTTTACTATCATTAATATGAATACATTTTAAATAATTGATACCTACTACTTCATCAAAATAAGTTAGAAGTTGATCAAAATCTTCCACATGATATCCAGCATCATTTAAATGACAAGTATCCATACATACTCCAATTTTTTCTTTACTTTTTACTCCTGTAATAATCTTCTTTATTTCTTTAAAATTAGAACCAATTTCACTTCCCTTTCCAGCCATAGTTTCTAATAGGATGGTAACACTAGAATCTTCTAAAATATTATTTAAGGCTTCTACAATATTTTTAATTCCTAACTCTACCCCTAGACCTACATGGCTTCCTGGATGAAGTACTAAATATTTCATTCCTAATTCTTCACAACGCTTTACTTCTTCTTTTAAAAAACGAATAGAAAATTGATATTTGTCTTGGTCTTTGTTGTTAGCAAGATTCACAATATAAGGAGCATGAACAATTATTTTCGTAGTATCTATATTGAGATTCTCCATCTTTTCAAATGCCCTTTTTGTAATTTCATTGTCAATATTACTTCTCATTGTATTTTGGGGAGCCCCTGTATAAAACATAAAGGTAGTAGCCCCATAACTCAAAGCTTCTTCTAAACTACCTAGTAGCTGAGTATCCTTTTTAAATCCTACATGACTTCCAATTAATAGCATCTTCTTACCTCCAAAAAATAAAACTTAGATTCCCTAAGTCTTATTATATCATATTTATCATTATTTTCCCTTATCAGTATCAGTAGGTTTTTCCTCTGCACAATACCTTCCATGAGTTGTGGTAGCAGGAGTTCCTTTTTTGAAAATAGCAGCTCTAGTTAACTCTGTTTCGTTAGTTATGACTTTTGTCCCATTTCTCTGTTGATCAGTGATAAATATAGAATACTTATATTTCTCTCTCGCAGACGGTTTTTCTACCTTAATAAAACTGTTGGTTAAGTCTATTAGTTTACTATATGGAGATTTTTCTCCACCTTGCTCTAGGTAGATTGCTTTTAATGGAATATAAATAGGAGCTCCTCCATCCTCTGGTAGGGTACATGTTTCAAACTCATCGTTTAGAAGCATATATCTAGCTGAGTTAATATAGGCCTTAGCTGTATCAGCGTAAGTATCCTTTTTTGAATTTTCAATATATTTTGTTACCTGTGGAACCGCAATAATCATTAAAATTCCTAATATTACAATAACTGCTAATAGCTCAATTAAAGTAAAGCCATCTTTTTCTTCTATTTTTTTTATCATATGATATTCACCCCATATTTTACATTCTAACTACTCATTATATTAGCATATTTTTTTAATTAGTGCAATATCCCTTTTCAATAATGTGCTGATTTTTCTTATAACTATTTGTTTATTAATAGGTAATCTTATTTATTTACTCTATGTTTACAGTATACCCCCCCCCCAGAGCAATTTGTCAACAAA
>CAJUJA010000051.1:0-3399 GCA_910586635.1 uncultured Bacilli bacterium
TTCATAAGATCATATCTTCTCAAAAATGAGTGTATACATTATACAAAAATTGTATAAAAAATAATAATAACTGTCTATATTATTTATCAAGTTGTCTACTTTAACTTTACCACTACAATTTAAATAAAAATTTTACATAAAAATATTATAAAGTCCCTATTGACAAAAAGCTCAGGGGGGGGGGTATACTGTAAGCATAGAGTAAATAAGTATGGAGTGATAGCAGTGAAAAAGATGTTTAAAAAGAATTATAAAATCGTATTAGGAATCATAATAGGAGGGATTATATCAGGAGTAGGAGTTTATGCAGCAACTACGCTATCAAGCTCTGATATTACTTATGATAATTCAAAGTCAGGATTAACCTCTACGAATTTAAATGGTGCGATTGATGAGTTATATGAAAAGGTAAATAACAAGCCGCCATGTAAGGTAATAAAGGGTACAGGAACACAAACATCAGATGAAATAAAATGTGGGACAGAAGAATTTTATGTATTATATCCATCAGGAGATTCTATTACAGTTTTAGCAAAGTATCCTATTGAAGGGGGATGTTCTAAACAAGATCCAGGAGGTTATTGTATTGCTCAAATGGAGACACCTTCATATGCACAAAATAAAAATTGCGGAGAAACTATTTTGTGTGGTAATCCGGATATCACTCAATATAAAAGCATTTTAATAAATATTGGTTTATCTGATACCATTAGTGTTTCTTACCCATCAATAGAGGATATGAATAGAGCTGGCTGTTTACTTTTAGAGAATTTAAAGTATACAGATACTGGGGATGGAATTGTAGATGCAAGTTTTTCGGGAAATTGTTCCTCTACTAATCTTTCTGGAATAAAAATGTTAGCACTAAAAAATTCTCATAACCTTACTGTTGGAGTTCATATTTTTCCAGTACTTGTAGCTAAAGATGGACCAATTGTTTCTCACTATAATCAAAACACCGAGACAAAGCAAATATATGCTATGGTAACAATCCCATTAGAGGATATTATAATGTAAGTTAAAAAAGTTAAAGGTTAGTTAGTAATGTATCCTGGAAAATAAAAATACAAATTGTTATATATTATTATAGTATTTAAGTTTCTTTATTTATAATACTATAAATAAAGAAAAATAGTTAGAGTATATATTTAAAATATTAAATAGAGTAAAACTAATGGTAACAATTTTAACTAAAATATTGAAAGGTAAATATATTTAAGGTTCAAAAGACATAGTATTATCAATTGATTTATCTAAAATCTCCAAATATACTCCTCATTTTATCTTTGGTATCATTTACTTAGTACCTTATCCATGATATAATAACTAGCAGAGAAGAGGAGTAGTATGAAGGTTGGTATTTTGACTTTAGGTTGTAAAGTAAATATGTATGAAAGTGAATATGTTACCAATGTTTTACAGGATGCTGGGTATAGTATTGGTGACTTTCATGATATTTGTGATGTCTATATCATTAATACTTGTACTGTTACTAATACCTCTGATATTAAAAGTAAAAAAATGATTCGAAATGCGATTAAAAGAAATCCCAATGCATGTGTGGTTGCTATGGGATGTTTTATAGAAGCAAATAAGGATTATGATCAGGATGGATTAGATATTGTCATTGGTAATAAAGATAAATCTAAGATTGTTTCTATATTGGATGATTATTTTACAGAAAAAAAAATGAAGAGAGTTTTATATCAGGAAAAATTTCATATATTCGAAGATATGTATATTACTAATTTTCCTGGTAGAACTAGAGCTTTTGTAAAAATTCAAGATGGATGTGAAAATTTTTGCAGTTATTGTATTATACCTTTTGTTCGTGGAAAATGTCGAAGTAAAAGGAAGGATAAGGCTATTGAGGAAGTGAAGTCCTTAGTTAGTAATGGATATCAAGAGATTGTCTTAACTGGAATTCATACAGGAAACTATGGAGTTGATATAAATACCAATTTAGCTAGTTTACTTAGAGAACTTGTGACGATTTCAGGATTAAAACGAATTAGGATTTCTTCTATAGAAGTTACAGAATTAACGGATGAAATGTTAGATGTTCTAATGGACTATGATGTAATTGTTGATCATTTACATATTCCTTTGCAATCTGGTAGTGATGAAGTATTGGGATTCATGGGAAGAAAGTATGATTTATCCTATTACTATCATAAAATACAGTCAATTCGTAATATAAGACCTAATATATCTATTTCTACTGATGTAATTGTAGGTTTTCCTGGTGAAACAGACGAAATGTTTGAGGAAACTCTAGAAAACTGTAAAAAATTTTCCTTTTCTAAAATTCACGTTTTTCCTTTTTCCTTAAGAAATGGTACAAAAGCAGAGGAGCTTTCTAATCATATTTTAGAAAAAGAAAAGAAAAGGCGTACTAAATCCTTGTTATCCCTTTCAAAAAGATTAGAGATAGAGTATATGGAAAAGTTTCTAAATCAAAAGGTTTCAGTATTAATAGAGCAAGAAAAAGATGGATTTAGCTATGGTCATACTAGTAATTTTTTACATGTGAAAATATCTGGAAATCTAAAAAATAATACATTTTATCAAGTAAAAATCAAAGAAATTTCGTATCCATATTGTATAGGAGAATTATAATATGGAGTGTTATATTAAGGGTCAATATCGGAAGAGTATTTTTCAGGGTGAAAATGGCTATACTATTGGGATTTTTAAGGTAAATGAAACAAATGTAGATGCATTATTAGAATATATAGGCAGAACTTTAACTTTTACAGGGTATTTTTATGATTTAAATGAAATTGATACTTATATTTTTTATGGTAGATTTGTTGTTCACCCTAAGTATGGGGATCAGTTTCAGGTTGAAAAATATGAAATTACAAGACCTGTAGAAAAAGATGCTATTGTAGAATTCTTATCCTCTGGTTTATTTAAAGGAATTGGAGAACAAAAAGCAAAAAAGATTGTAAAGGTATTAGGAAAAGATACTTTTGATATCATTACGAATCATCCTTCTAATTTGTTATTAATTCCTACCATTACGAAAAAAAATGTAGATATTCTTCATCAGGGACTTTTGGAATATGAATCTAGTTATGAAACGATTTTGTATTTAAATAAAATTGGTTTTAGTACAAAAGATAGTATTCTAATCTATCATAAATATCAGAATGATTCTATTGTAAAGATAGAAGAAAACATATATCAGTTAATTGAAGATATGGGTGAGATGACCTTTAAAAAGATTGATTTAGTTGCACAGAAATTAAATATAAAAAAAGATGCTGATATACGAATAGATGCCATTATTATTTATATTATGAATGAACTTTCTAATACTTTTGGCCATAGTTATTTTAAATATAATGATATTTATACATATTTACCTAGAGTTTTAGGCTTTCAATTAGGAGA
>CAJUJA010000051.1:3409-8899 GCA_910586635.1 uncultured Bacilli bacterium
ATTTATGGATCGTTTGGAATTCTTAAAGAAGAATGTAAAGATTATGGAATACCACGGAAATTATTATCTAAAAGATATGTTTGATGCTGAGAGATTAATAGCATCTAGGCTTCTATTATTAACCCATTTGGAAGATAATGGTTGTATGAATTTGGATCAAGAATTGGAACTATTAGAGGAAGAATTTTCTATTTGTTATAATTCTTCACAAAAAGAGGCAATTAAGAATTCGATTCTTAAAAATTTACTCATTATTACTGGTGGACCTGGTACAGGAAAAACTACTATTTTAAAGGCAATTGTAGAATTATATCAGAGAATTTATAAATGGAGTAATAAGGAGTCACAGGAAAATATTGCCCTTTTAGCACCTACGGGAAGAGCTGCTAAAAGGATGAATGAGACAACTTTATTTAAAGCTTCTACCATTCATAGATTTTTAAAATGGAATAAGGATACGGATACTTTTGTAATTAATGAGTATAATAAGAGTAATGTCAAAATTTTGATTGTTGATGAAGCTAGTATGATAGATACTCACTTATTTAGTCATTTGTTAAAAGGGGTTAGTGTAAATACGAAAATTATCTTAATTGGTGATTATGATCAATTGCCTAGTGTAGGGGCAGGGCAGATTCTTCACGATGTGATTAGTAGTGGAGTGTTAAATGTATGTCATTTAAATGAGTTATATAGACAGGTAGAAGATTCTAATATCATTCGTTTTGCTTGTAATATTAAAGATGGAGTATTAGATAAAAGTATATTTAATCAAAAAGAGGATTTAACTTTTATTGAATGTTGTTCCGATTTGGTATTATCAAATATTTGTGATATAGCATCTACCTATCAGGATTTAAGTTATAAAAAGTTTCAGGTTTTAGCACCTATGTATAAAACGAATTGTGGTATTGATCAGATTAATCTAAGTTTACAGAATATATTTAATTCAAGTTCAAAGAAAAAGAATGAAATTAAAGTAGGAGAGGTTATTTACCGTGAACAGGATAAAGTTATCCAGTTGACCAATCAACCAGATGATAATGTTTATAATGGGGATATTGGGATCATTTATAAAATTAGCCAAAAAAAGGGAAAAGAAATTATTATTGATTTTGATGGAAATCTTGTTAGGTACACACCGAGTAATTTTAATAATTTTAAATTGGCTTATGCAATAAGTATTCATAAATCTCAGGGGAGTGAATTTGATGTTGTAGTAATACCTATTGTTCGAGGATTTCATAAAATGCTATATCGAAAAATCATTTATACAGCAATTACTAGAGGCAAGAAAAAACTATATTTAATTGGTGATTATACAGCTTTAAATATTGCCATTCAAAATGCTAAAGTGGATATTAGAAATACTACGATAAAAGAATTTCTAAAAAATGGTATAAACCCTTAGAACAACTTCATAATAATAATGGTACATTGTACCACATATTTTCTAAAGAGGTGATAAATGATGAAAAAAAATATGAAAAAAGCACTTGCGATGACAGCTATTGTAGGTACTGGTTTTGCGTCTTGGATGATGTATAAGAAAAAAAATCCCGATGCTTTAGAGGATGTAAAAACAGCTGCTAAGAACGCTGCTGGTAAAATGTTAAACAAATTAGAAGATATGGAATAAAACAATTTAATTTTGTTTTACTGCTATAGAAAGTAGCAGTTTTTTTGTATTGACAAATTTTTTGGAAGAGTTGCTGGAGTAATAGACACATAGTATATCTCAGGAAATCGGCATTTTTAAAACCTCGATTAGTAATCGAGGTTTTTAACTTAGGATTTATGCAAATTCTTTATATGCATTAAAATCAAAATTGTGTTGTGTTTTTTCTAGTTGTTGTAGTTGACTAGTAGAAATTAGAAAAAAATTATCTTCTAATAAATCAGTTCCTGTATCTGTTACGGGATCATCCCATGTTAGATCAAGATGATACCAAACATCATATAAATTTACAGCATTCCATACATGAGCATCACTAGACACTTTATAGCTTTTGATATTTAATCGATCTAAAAATAGTTCCATAGCATCAGAATATCCTCCACAAATACCATAGCCTTCTATTAATGGTCCATAAGCAATGTCTGATTTATATTCAATAATATTATTATCTGTTCTATTGGAGTCATATTTTGAATTCTCAATTATATAATCATGTATTTTTCTAATTTGATCTTCTGTTGAAAGATTTGGATCTAAAACTTCCTTTTCAATATTTTTAATTGCTTCTTCGATTAGTCTAATATCAGTATCAGAGTATGCTTTTTTAATATTGATAGTAATTGTGCCTAATGTGTCTGTTTGAGTTGAAATATTTTTAAAACTATTGAAAGGATGAACATAGTTATTAATATGAGATAAGGTAACTTGATCTTTGGCTAAGGATTTTACATCATCTAAACAAGAAGTGTACTCTTCTGGACAATAAAAGGTAAATTTATCTTTTCCAGCATTTAATATAGTATAAAAAATATTTAATAGTTCCTGTTTGTTTTTGGGTTTAAAATTATTTGTATTTTGTACATATAAAAAGTCATAGTCTCTATAATATTTATTCTTGTTACCTAAACTTACTTCTTTTGTCTCTTTTACAAAATAGTTATAATAAAATTTTAGAATTTGTTCTTTATAAAGAAGGGTAATTCCAAATGTTATTAATAAAAAACCTGTTACTAAAAATTTCTTCATTTATTATTCACCATCCTGATTATAACATAAAAAAGAAGTAACTTCTATTACTTCATTGCATTTTTTTCCTTTGTTAGTCTAGATTTTAAACGACTTGCTTTATTTTGGTGGATTAATCCATTCTTTTTTGCTTTGTCAATTCTTTGAATTGCTATATTTAAATTTTTATTAGCGTCCTCTACATTTGCCTCTTTAACAGCTTTCTCGAATTTTTTTATTGCTGTTCTCATACTAGATGTAATATAAGTATTTATAATTTCTTTTTTTGCATTAGAACGCATACGTTTTTTAGCACTTTTAATATTTGGCATTTTTCTCACCTCACTTTTTGTAAACACATTCATTCTATCAAAAAATATGCAAAAAAGCAAATAAAAATTAATTTTTTGTTCATATTATGAATAGGTGATGTAAGTGGCACATGAGATAGATTTAAAAAATACAACTCTTAGGACAGATATCATTGTAGATACTATTGATACTTCTAAAGAAAATAGGGGAATTAAAAGTACCATAAAAAAAGAAGAAGATATCGTAGTTGAGGAAGTAGTAATTGATCAAGAAGGGGAAGAGTTATATGGAAAAAAGTCGGGTATTTATAAAACAATTTCCTTTAAAGATATTACAGATAAAATTAATCATAAAAAAGTAGAAACTGTTTTGATTCAAGAATTGAAGCAATTATTAGATGAGATGGGAATTGATAAAAAATCTTCTTGCTTGATTATAGGTCTTGGTAATCATAAATCTACTCCAGATAGTTTAGGACCTAAGGTTTTAGATCATATTTTGGTTACTAGATATTTATTTGATTTAGGAGAAGTAGAGGAAGGATATCGTAATACTTCTTCATTTAAACCAGGAGTTACAGGAGTTACAGGAATTGAGACTAAAAAATTAATCGAAGGAGTTGTCAATGTTTCCAAACCAGACTTTTTAATTTTGATTGATGCTTTGGCTTCATCTTCTATTGATAGAGTCAATAAAACAATTCAAATTACGGATGCAGGAATTATGCCAGGAAGTGGAGTTGGAAATGATCGGGAAGAAATTTCTAGTAAAACTTTTGGAATTCCTGTTATTGTACTGGGTGTACCAACGATAGTAGATGCAGTTACAATTGTTTCTGATACCTTTAAATATATGATGCGTCAGTTTAGTTATAAACTAGAAAATATGGATAATAAAAAATTAAAGTTTGTGGATGCTCTTCATCAGAATTATCTAGAGAATGATAAAGAATTATCTAAGGAAAACAAGGAAAAGGTCTTAGGAATGGTTGGTTCCTTAGAGGAAGAAGACTTAAAAAAGTTAATCTTTGAAGTTCTATCTCCTATTGATTATAATTTAATGGTAACCCCTAAAGAGGTGGATTTTATTATGGATAAAATGTCTTTATTAATTGGAAACTCTATTAATAAAGTTTTACATGATTCATATAATCCGACAAATTAAAAAGGTAGTCTATAGTATGATCTGATTAGGTGATACTATGAAGAAGTTTACAAGTAAAGGAAAAAGGAAAAAGAAATTTAAATATAAACTTTTTCTTTTTCTTGTGGTTTTTATTTTGATGGTAGTTTCTACTTTTAAAAATTTACTCAATTCTTCTATTAAAATAGATGATAAAAATCTTGTTAAATTTTTACTTGCAGATTTAAAATATGATAATAGTATTTTTGGGGAATTATTTCATAATATTAAGAAAGACTATTCTCCGGTTGATTTATTATCTACTAACTATTATGATTTGGTTCCTAAGAAAGCAAAAAAAGTGGATAAAAAAAATGATGATTATTTAATCTATCTTTATAACACTCATCAGGAGGAAAAATATGCACCATCTACTTTTGTTGAAAGTGAGGTTACGCCTTCTGTTATGATGTCTTCTTATATTTTAAAGGATGTCTTTAATAAAAATAAACTTCCTACATTGGTAGAGGAAAGAAGTATGAAGGAATTATTAAATAAGAATCATTGGAAATATTATAAGAGCTATGATGCTAGTAGGATATATTTAGAAGATAGTCAAAATACTCATTCTTCTTTAAAATACTTTATTGATGTTCATAGAGATTCTTTAACAAAAGAGAAAACTACAGTAGAAATTAATGGAAAGAGCTATGCAAAAACGATTTTTCTATTAGGTATGGAAAATCCTAATTATCAGGAAAATTTAGAATTTATAACGAAGATTAATGATAAATTAAATGAAAAGTATCCGAATTTATCAAAAGGTATTTATAAAAAAGGAGGGGAGGGTGTGAATGGTGTTTATAATCAAGATCATTCAAAATATACAATACTAATAGAAATTGGAGGGGTAGATAATACTACTACTGAGGTTTTAAACTCAACACTTGCCTTTTCCGAATGTTTTATGGAGGTGATTGCAGTCAATGAAGGGTAAAAATGCTTTTAGGATTGTGATCTTTACATTAATTATTTTATATACTGTGTTATATATTACTCAGGCAACAGGATATTATGAGTATACAAATAGAAAAACAAATACCTTAACGGAAAAGGCTGTAGAGCAATTTGAAAAGGATTTAAAAGCAGGAAAAAAGGTAAGTGCCAGTGACTATATAAAAGAAGAAAATGATTATAACAATAAAATGTCAAAAGGGGGAGTTTTCTTATCTAGTGCTATTGGAAGTGTCTTCGATTCGGTCATGAAATTTATTTTTAATGAGGTAAGTAAAGCAGTCGAGGAATAGATTTTGATATAGTAATTACCCTTATGCTGTAATTTCTTTAAATATAGTAGGTATTTGGGTGCCTTT
>CAJUJA010000052.1:0-4512 GCA_910586635.1 uncultured Bacilli bacterium
TAAAAGTACATATTAAAATAGAAATCCACAAAAAGATAAAAGCAAATGATGCAATTAAATAACTACTTAATAACCAGTTTCCATTATTAACATAATTTATAATAAACAATAATATATAAACTAAAATTGTAACAATAGCAGAAATTTTACAAAATTTATATTTATTATTTTTAAGACAAAAAGGAAGACTTGTTATAGAAAAAGAAATCAAAACTCCTAACAAAACTATTAAAAACCAAGATAATTTATGACCTATTACTAAGTTACAAATAAAACAAGAGATAATTCCAATCAAATACCCTAAATTTATAGTATTGAATAACCATTTTTTAATTGTTCTATATTTTTGAATTTCCTTTTTTTCTTTGTTCATTGCTTCATCATCACAAGCAGTAAAAAATTCATGTTCTGATATATTTAATTCCTTACATAAATTTGTTATAACTGTTATATCAGGATAAGAGATTCCTCGTTCCCATTTTGATATAGTAGTAGGAATTACATATAATTTATTTGCTAATTCCTCTTGTGTTAAGTTTGCCTCTTTCCTTTTTTCTGTAATATATCTACCAAAACTTTTTTTATCTTGCATAAAATATTTCTCCTTTCAAGAACTATTTTATTATCTATGATTATTTAGTACAATGGCTAGTTAAGCCACCTACAAATTACTATTTGTACAAAACTTTGATAATCTAATTATACGCCCTTTTTAAGGTTTTTAATAGTTATAAAGTACAAAAAAGTAGGCTATGGAAATTTCCGTAGCCCATAGTATTTTTATAGCTCTAAACTATCATTATCCTTTTCATTAGAATAATAACCATTTTGAATTTCATCAATACCATCTTTATTTAATATATTTCTATCAAGCAATTCATCAATAATTTGTTCGTAAATTTTATCCTCCTTTTTAGAACTGAAAAATTTATTTTGAAAAAACTCTAAAATCTTTTTCCAAAATTCTTGCCATATTAAAGGAAGAAGAAGTAAATGTGAATACGTATCAAACGTTTGAAGAAGCTAAGTTAGTTATATTTGAATTTATAGAGAGTTGGTACAACAATAAACGCATCCACGGTACATTAGGATATATTACACCTAACCAAAAATATAACAACTATATTGCTAGCTTAGCAGTAGCTTAAATTTTAAATTACTAAAGAATTTCGTGTCTAAATACTTGACATAAATCCACATTTTATTCATTGAATTTAATAAACTAATATATTTAGTTAAAGATATAATCGCATTATCACTAGGTAGATATATTTTATTTTCACTATCATAAAGTAGAGCAATAAGAGTATTCTTTTTATTACTAACGATTATCTTATATGGTTCTTGAACACTTAGGTTTGTTTTATCAAATTCCCATCTATAAACTCAACTTCTAAGTTTCTCATGCTAACTTTCATTTTTAGTTTCTTTTTAATTTCACAAGGAAATTCTAGATTTTCTATGGTCGTTTTCATAAAATTTCATCAACTCCTTTAAACAATGAAAAAAGCCCATAATATCAAATATTATGAACTTTATATATAGCGAATCGCTAAAGTGCGACTTTTAACTCAATGGTGCCGATAGCGAGAATTGAACTTGCCTCTGATCCTTACCAAGGATCTGTTTTACCACTAAACTATATCGGCCTTTAAAAGAAAAACGTTGAATAATCAACGTTGATTTTAAAATGGTGGAGCATAGCGGGATCGAACCGCTGACCTTCACGGTGCAAACGTGACGCTCTCCCAGCTGAGCTAATGCCCCAAAACATTGCCACTTAAGTAAGCAATAAAATTATAGCATAGTCATACTTTAAAAGTCAATACTATTTATTAAATTTATGACTAAGAAATTCCCTTTCTGTATAATATCTATTTTCTATCTTGATAATATGAGATCTATTTTTCATAAAGTCATTAGAACCACCCACTTGTTTTCGCTTTTTAAAGTGATGAGGTTTTAAATATCTTTCTAATAAAAACTTATCAAATACATAATTTTTTTTTCTTGCTTCTAGTTCTACTTTGTAAATTAAAAAACTTATAATGACCAATATATTAATAGAAAAATGCTTAAACAACATATAAATAGATAAAAAACATATTGTCATATAAGAAAAAATTAGAGAAAGGGTTAAACTTTTTTTAAAAGAAATATGAAAACAAAGAATAATATTAAGAAGTTTTCCGCCATCTAATGGATAAATAGGTAATAAGTTGAAAAAAAGAATGGTATAATGATAAATTGTAATGATAGAAATATAAGAGTTAAAATAATCAATATGTGTCAGGATTAAGTAAAATATGATTTGAAAAATTGGTCCCATGATTAGTATTAACAGTTCTTTGAATAAATTCTCATTTAATGAAATATCAAATTTAGAGATTCCACCAAATGGATAGATATAAATCTTATCTACATTAATTTTAAAAAATAGGGCACATAAAAAATGACCTAATTCGTGAATGATGATTAATGAGATTAATAAAATAAAGGGCATAAAGGCACCGATTAAAGCTGCTGTTAAGGCAAAAAGGATGAAAAGGGGACTGATATAAAAATATTTATAGATACTTTTTATAATCTAAGTATGCTCCGTCTTTTTGAAATACCATATATAATTTTTCCCCATTAGTTTCTCCTATTAAACTACCTTTTTCTATATAATCATACATTTTAATATCATTTGACTTAATATTAGAATACCATACATCAACCCCATCCACCTGTTCTATAATAACCGTAGTTCCATACTCTTTTTTTTCTCCCATAAAAACTACAATTCCGCTTTCTAATGTCGGAACTAAATAGTTTGAGTTTACAGTAAGTAAAACACCATCTTTATATACATTAGATTTTTTGTATTCTAGTTTTTCACTAAATACGGCTTCCTCTTTAGGTGCTACTTTATCAACGGATAAAATTTTTCCAAAGTATTTTTCATATACAGATTTTAATTTAGTAAACTTAAAATGATCTTCATAAACATATTTTATTATGCCATTTTTAAAATTAGTGTTACTCCTGATTAAAATTAAACTCATTAAGAATAGTACAGTTACAATAAGCGTTCTATTAATAAAACTTCTGATTCCCTTTTTTAAAACTAGTTTTTTCTTTCCTGCATTTTTGCTTCTATAATTTTCCACATTCATATTCTCAGTCTCCTTACAAAATGATATGATAGAAAAAAATATATATGACAAATATGTTAAATATACCATATATCTTTTGTTTGCTATAAGATGGGATTATGTTTTAATTACTATAACAAAGTATACTAGGGGAAAAGTATTGTAGAATGATACATAAGAAAATATCTCTATTGTTTACATTTGTTGACATATAAAACTAGATATATTTCATTGCTATATTATATAATATAGATAAGATGAAAATAATGTGAAAAAAACTATTCCGATAATAATATGACAAAACGAATAATTATGATAATTTTTGGAGGGATGAAAGTGGCAAAAAGAAAATACTATTATCAACACGATTTTTATAATTTAGAAAATGATGAAGAATTAACAATCCTTACAAATTTTAAAACTCGTCAATGGACTATAGAATATGCATGTGGTCCCAATGCGATGTTAATGATTATGAACTATTTTAACGATTTTTCAAAAACAGAACAAGATATATTTAAAGAGGTTCATTGTAAGCAACCTGGAGGAACAGATATTAAAGATATTGCAACTTTTTTTAAAAATCATCATTATTTAATAGAAACTAGCATTAATCAAGAATCTGGGAAGCTGATTTTTAAGACAATGAATGAATTTAAGAAATTTGTCATAAATAATTTAAAAAAAGGGTATCCAATTTTAGTAGAAAGTGTTTATTATGGAGGTCATTACCAGGTCATTATTGGATATGATTCAAGGTCAGAAAATGATGGCTATTTAAATGATATCTTAATATTTGCGGATTCTTCTGACGAAACAGATGATTATATAGATGGATATCACTATTTTTCTGCATTTAAATTTTATACTATGTGGTTTGATCATAAGTTTTTTGAGGAAAAGCATAGAATTCAGCCTTATATTGTAGTAAAGGGAAGAGATAAATATGAGAAAAATAGTAGTTAGCGATTATGACAACACCTTTTATAGAAACGATGATGATATTTATACAAATAAACAAGCTGTCAAAGGTTTTATGAGAAAGGATAATGTTTTTGTACTTGCAACAGGTAGGAGTTATTTATCTATTATAGATGAGATTAAGAAATATCATTTAGAATATCAATACTTGGTTTTATGTCATGGAGCTGTTATATTAAAAAAATCTCACATCATTCAACAATTCTTTATTCCTAACTGGATAAAAGATGAGATTGCAAAGATTTTAAAGTTAAAAAAGAATCATAATTATATTGCTTCATCTGCCAAACAAACAGTAGATATTAATGATTCTAATATTGTGAGACTTCACATTTACTTTAATACTTTAGAAGAGGCAAAACAAAAAGCATATACTGCCATGGAAAATAATATT
>CAJUJA010000052.1:4522-5390 GCA_910586635.1 uncultured Bacilli bacterium
CATATAACGAATATCTATATATTTTTCATCTTTAATCATTGATCTATCAAAAAAATTATCAAGATTTTGTACATTGCTATTTAATTGAAAGTAATAAGGCAATAGAAATCATTTCTAGTAAGACAAATAAATCATTGGCTATTCAATACATAGGTAGACTAGAACATATCAATGATATTTACACAATAGGAGATAGTTATAATGATATATGTATGATTGAGGATTACCATGGATGTATTATGAAAAATTCAATTAAAGAATTAAAAGGTAGGAATTATAAAGAGTATGATAGAGTATCAGACTTTATTAAGGATGTGTTAAAAAATGAAATCTAAAACGAAGGAAAATATATTAATTACAATCAGTATATTAAGAAAAATTATGGAAATATTCTTTGGGCCCTTTTTAATTGCCTATTTTATAAAAACATCAAAAGAGGGATTACTAGACTTATCTATTTATAATATGATGAGTTATTTCATAATAGGAATTTGTGGATTTATAGTAGCGTACATTGTAAGTAACAAATTTAAAATAGGAATGTTTCGAATAGGAGTTGTCTTAAATTTTTTCTATATCATCACCATTGTTATTTTAAAAGAAAAAATATTAAATTATTTGTATCTAGTTGCTTTTTTATATGGAATTTCTGCTATTTGTTATTGGTTTCCCTATAATCTTTTTATAGCAGACCAAATAGAAAATAAGAATAGAACGGAATATGAAATAAAAAGGAAAACGGCCTCTTTACTAGCAAATGTTTTGGTTCCCTTATTTTTAGGAGGAATGATTACAGTTACCGATTTTCATATAACGGCTATCCTTATTGCCGCTATGTCCTTGAGATCGGAAGAGCACACGTCTGAAC
>CAJUJA010000052.1:5400-8721 GCA_910586635.1 uncultured Bacilli bacterium
GCCGCTATGTCCTTGATTCAAATTTTTCTATCTTTCTTTATTAATCCTAAACAGGATACGAATTATCGATTTACGATAATTCAATCATTTAAAAGGTTAATTCGAAACTCAGAGGTTAAAGCTATGTTTAAGACTGAATTTTTAAAGGGATTTAACATATCAGACGGAGTTTTAACGACCGTCGTAACTGTTTTAATCTTAAATGCTTTTAAAACAGATATGAACTTAGGGATTATTACATCAGCTTCTTCTATTTTAACCATTGTTTTATCCTATCTTTACAGTAAGTTTTTTAAAGAAAAAAATGACAAGATTGTTATCTTAACTTGTTCCACCCTTCCTGTTTTGTGTTTATTCATATTACTAGGGATTACAAATAATATCACATTAATCCTTTATTATGTAGTGTATCAGGTTTTACTTAATTTATTAGTCATGATTATGGATATTCGATTATTTAATCTTTCCAATATTAAACTGATAAGGGAAGACAATCAGGTAGAATTTTGGGCAATTAGAGAGGGAATTTTGAATATAGGAAGAATATTAGGATACTTCATATTATTTATAATCGTGATATTAAAAAAAGACCAATATCTGAATTATTTTATGATATTTTTAACCCTTACCATTCCTATCATGGGATATACCATAACAAAGGTAAAAAAACATAATAAAGTTTAGAAATGATTTATTAAGAAAAAAGAAATCAATAAATAGTAGGGTTTTTCCTCCTTTTAATTCATATAGTAATATTAGGAGGCACTATATGGATTCTGTCACTATTTATCTTCCTTTTTATTTAATGTCAACAGTATTATTTAATGAATGGTATAAGCTTGTTACTAAAACTATGAAGAACTCAGGAGCTATGAGTGTTTTATTGCAGTTAATATCGGGAACTCTAGCTCTTTTTTTTATTCCCTTTTCAAAAATAGTATTTCCTACTAACATGTATACCTATTTATTCTTAGGATTATCTATTATTTTTTATACGATTCAAAATAGATTAGCAACGATAGCTAGGAGTGGGTTAGATGCATCTACTTATAGTATTTTAAAACAAATATCAACAGTATTTATGGTAATACTAGGTTTTACTCTTTTTAAAGAGAAATTTATGATTCGGAAGTTTATAGGAATTCTACTAATTATAATTAGTAATGTTTTAATCTTTTATCAGAAAAATAGTTTGAAAATGAACCGGTATTTATGTACTGGAATCATGGCCAACTTATCTTTAAGCATTGCTCTACTTTTAGATGTGAATTTTGCACAACAATTTAATCTAGCAATCTATATTAGTGCCATATTATTAATACCAGCTTTTCTTATTTTCATAGTAGAACGAATAAAAGGAAGAGAAATCCTCAAGGAATATAAAAATAGTTCAAAAAAATATTTATACTTAACTTCCATATCATGGACGATTATGATGATTACCAAATTAAAATCGTACCAATTAGGAGAGGTGACTGTAGTAGCTCCTCTTTGTAGTCTAGCAGTGATTTTAAATGTGATTGTTGGATACTTTTGGTTCAATGAAAAGAAGGCAGTACTCAAGAAAATTATTGCAGGTATTTTAATTATAATTAGTGTTTTTTTAATTAAAGTATGATATCTTATATTAGAAGAATATTCTTATAGAAATTAGGAAAAATTATAAACAAGAATTAAAATGTTAAGTTTTGTTGACAAATTTCCAATTGAAATTGGTAGAATGCAACTAGAAAAAAACGTATAATTTAGCTAAAGAGGTGAAAGAAATGAATATTGGAGAAAGATTATTAGAACTTAGAAAACAAAAGGGACTTTCTCAAGAAGAAGTTGCAGATCAAGTAGGAGTTACAAGACAAACAGTGAGCAAATGGGAAGTAGGAGAATCAAAACCTGATTTCGATAAGATTATTCCCCTTTGCGATTTATTTTCTATTACAACAGAGGAGTTATTAAGGGGAGAAAAAAGAAAAGAAGAACAACAGGTTAGTAAAGAAGAGGTATATGATAGAAGAAAAATAAAAAGAAAAACAGCTATGATATTAAGTATTAGTATATTTTTATATTTTTTATCTATTAGCTGGATTGTATTGGCATCTTCATTTGAATTTATGAGTGATGAATTTATGGTTAGTATTTTCTTACTTATATGTGCCATAGCAACGAGTATGATTGTTTATCACTTTGTATCGATTCCTAAGGAAAAGGAAAGAAATGCAAAACTAGAAAAGAGAAATTCTAATAAAAGATTAGATAGTATTATAGCTATGATTTTTACAGCAATATATTTATATATTAGTTTTATAACAGGAGCTTGGTATATTACCTGGATATTATGGATTGTTTATTCCATTGTAATAGAAATCACACACTTAATATTAGAAATGAAAGGAGAGAAAAATAGTGGAAAAGAATAGAACAGGAACGATTGTTTTAATTTGTTTTTTATCCATTCTGGCACTAGGGCTATTAGTATTTATGAGTATTTGTCTAGCAAATAGAGGAAGAAACTTCTTTCATTTTCCATCGAAAACCAATATGGAAATATTGAAGAAGAAAGAATTTGATAGTAGTTTAGTAGAAAAAATTACGGTAAATGCAAAGTCAGCAGATATTCATATAGTAGAAAGTAATACCAATCAAATCGAAGTGAAGATATCTGGAAATAAAAAAGAAGAATATCAAGTTCAATTAAATCAAGGGGAATTATTGATCTCAAAAAAAGGTGGTAATTACTTTTGCATTGGATTTTGTTATATAGATTATGAAATAGAAATTAAGATACCAAAATCCTATCAAAAAGATTTAAAGATAAAAACAGCTTCTGGTAATTTAGACATAGATATGAACTTAACATCTAACTTAGATATTTCAACGATAAGTGGAGATATAGAAACTATGGAAATAGGGAATGCTTCTGTAAAAACAACTAGTGGAGAAATAGAAGTAGAAAAAGCTAATGATTCGAAGCTGATATCGACTAGTGGGGATATTGAAATTCATAATTGTAAAAACGTGGATATCACTACAACATCTGGAGAAATTTCTATTGGTTTGTTAGAACTATCTAAAAATGGAAAAATAAAGACGATATCAGGAGATGTGGAAATAGGATCAACCAACAAAATCTATGTAGCAACGAAAACAGTATCGGGTGATACTCAAATTAGGAATAATAATAGAACCTCTAAATATGAACTACTGATTGAAACAACAAGTGGCGATATTGAAGTGGGATAGGAAAATAAAAATATCACAAATTATGTGATGTTTTTCTTTATTCAAATCTCAACCGCACCATTTTATTTATAATTTAATTCTATA
>CAJUJA010000053.1 GCA_910586635.1 uncultured Bacilli bacterium
AAGAAAAGATGTTATAATACAAAAGAACTGAAAAAATCAGTTATGGACTGTTAGCTCAGTTGGTAGAGCAACTGACTCTTAATCAGTGGGTCTAGGGTTCGAATCCCTAACAGTCCACCATAGGTGAATAATTCGAACTTTGGAAAAGGTTTGAATTTAAACATATAATTTAATTTTTCAGTCGTTTGGACTGGCCCTAGAGATAGGTATGATCTAATCATACCTATCTTTTTTAAGGAGTGATATTATGAAAAGGATTATTTTAATTGATGGACATAATTTGCTATTTAGAATGTTTTACGGAATACCTGCATCTATTAGAAATTCTAAAGGAAAAGATATTAGAGCGTTGATTGGATTTATTGGAAGTTTAAAAAAATTAGTTGATAAATTTAAACCTTACTCCTTATATGTAATTTTTGATAGTGAAACAAGCAAAAATAGTAATTTAGAAATAGATAAAGAATATAAAGCCAATAGAATCGATTATAGTAATATTGCTGAAGAAGAAAATCCGTTTTCTCAGTTGCCTTTAATAAAAAAGGCACTAGAGTATTTAAAGATAGCCTATTTGGAAGTGGAAAATAATGAAACAGACGACTTAATTGCCTCCATAGTTTCTAAACCTATGAATGAATATGAATATATAATAGTTTCAACAGACTCAGATTTTATACAACTAGTTGATAGTAATGTATTTTTATATGTTCCAAGAGGCAAAAAAAGCATTTTATATAATAGAGAAGAAGTTATAAAAAAATTTAATGTAATACCCGAAAAATATGTAATATTTAAATCTTTGGTTGGCGATAAAAGTGACAATATAAAAGGAGTAACTGGAATTGGAAACATCACCGCTGCAAAAATACTAAAACACAATTCTGTACAAGAATTTATAGAGAATAATCCTGATTCAAAATTTTCAAATATATTAATATCAAGTAAAAAATTAATAATTAAAAATCAAAAACTAATAGAGCTGAATAAATGTATAAACACCTCTGAAATTATCTTTAATGAACTCTCTAATAGAATTTATACCTCCAAAACATATGAAATAATAAAAAATATTGGTGAGCAATAACATATAAAAAAAATGATTGAAAATACTAAACTTTATATTGTAATATTTTTAGAAAGTGAATTTAATAGAATGATTGCTACTGCCCTACCTCTCACACCAGATCGATAGAAAACTTAAACTTTCAACTTTATAGGAATTAGAGTTTTAATATACCTCAATTTATGATAAAATTAAATTAGAAATACACAGATATTAGTGATTTTTCATAAATAAGGAGTTACAATAATGAATGATAGTTTTATTAATTATGCGCATAGAGGTGCCTCTAGTTATGCCCCTGAAAATACAATGGCATCGTTTAAAAAAGCGATTCATTTAGGAGCAAACGGTATAGAATTAGACCTACAAAAAACCAAAGATGGAAAGATCGTCATTTTTCATGATGATGTGATTGATAAAAAATCCAATGGTTCAGGAAAAATAAGTGATTATAGTTACCAAGAACTATATCGGTTAGACTTTGGAAGTTGGTTTGATAAAAAATTTAAAGGCGAACATATTGTATTATTTGAAAATTTTGCTAAAAAATTCCTAAATTTAAATTTGACATTTGCTATAGAATTAAAAGTAGATGGAATAGAAAAAGAGGTATTAAATATTATAAATAAGTATAAAGTACATGATAATATCTTTATAACATCATTTAATTATGGAATATTAAAAAATGTTAGAACATTAGATAAGAATGTAAAATTATCATGGCTTATAGATAAAATTAATCCGAATAATATTAAAGAATTATTAAAGATATCAGGAAATCAAATTTGCCCTAACGCCAAATTTGTAACAAAGGATGATATTACTCTTGCAAACCCCAATCAACTAGGTGTTAGATTATGGGGAATTCATGATGAAAAAATTATGAATGAGAATATTTAGGTTGGAGGGTATATGAAAAATATTTTGATAATGGGAATTGGACGAGCTGGAAAAACTACACTTAGTAATATGATTAAAAACGAAATCAACTCTTATAGTCTAATCCACAGCGACTGTCTCAAGTGGGCAATGATAAGAGCTTTAGGAAAAGAAGAATATTATAGAAAAAATGTAGAAAAACAAAAGGAATTTGAACATAGTGAAATTTTTCAAAGAACGCTACTAGAATTTTTCAATTCGTCAATTGAAAAAGATAAGAAAGAATATGGGTATATTCTTGAAAGTGGACAATTACATCCAAAAATTGTAAAAGAAATGATAGACTTTGATCATACTATCGTTGTATGTCTGGGACTTGGAAATCTTTCTATAGATGATATGGTAACACTTTGTTTCAAACATGACAAAAAAGAAGACTGGACCTATGGGCTTGCCAAGGACTATTTAAAAGAGCACGCTAAAGACTGGTATAGTGCTAATACATTATTAAAAGAGGAATGCCCAAAATATGGAATTCCCTACTTTGATACTTCTAAAAACCGGGTTGAAATTTTAAATAAAATAATGAATTCTATTCTAAAAGATGCAAAAAATCCTTAGTTTGAAGGATTTTCTTTTTGAATCATTTTTCTATTTTCAAAATAATAATGCTTATTACAAATTTCTGTTAATTTAGGTCGATGCGTTACAATAATGCAAGTTTTTTGTTTTAGGTATTTCAAAATCATATGATTAATTTTCTCTTCTGATACACTATCTAAGTTAGAAGTTGGTTCATCCAAGATATAAATCTCTTTTTCTAATAAGATTCCTCTTATTAGATTAAGTCTTTGCTTCTGGCCCGCTGAAAGTTTAACTCCCTTCTCTCCTACTAAAGTATCCAATCCTTTTTCCAAAGTGTGAACCCAGTCTAAAAGCCCAGAATCTTCTAAATATTCTTCCAATTTTTTATTAGATATTTTCTTTCCTAATGTTAAATTCTCTTTAATCGTCAAATCAAAAAGATCAGTTTCTTGTGAAATATAAGCAATATCAGGTGCTTTTAATGAAGGGTGGTGATCTACTAAAAATTTATCATCATCAACTTCATAAAACCTACAAAAAAGAGAGAGGAATGTAGATTTTCCCTGACCCGATTCTCCAACAATACTTACTTTATCATTCTTCGTTAATGAGAAGTTGGGAATTTCAATCGTAATATTACTTTCATCATAATACTTAAAACAAATATCTTTCATCATAATGTCATGAAAATTTCTAATCTTGTTTTGTTTTTCTTCTTCTACAATCATCCCCTCTACTTGATTATTTGCTGATTTAAACTTATTCCAATGCATGAATAAATATCCTACTCCTCTAAGTTCAGTTGATAGACCACTAAATATAGATGAGTAAAATACTAAATAAGAAAATACATCTGCCCCATTTTTCATTTGTACAAAAAGGCTAATTAATACGATAACATACATAATATGAATTAAAGCATTGATTCCATCTCCTCTTAAGGAACGAAAGATATTAATTTTCTTAATCGGTTTTTTTACCTTTTCAAACTTTTGGTTAATCTTATGATCTGCATAGTCTAATGCATCAAAATTTTTTACTATTTTAATATTCTGTAAAAAGTCTACCAAAGTTGCATTATATTTCGAATGTTTATCATTATAATCCTCTTGTACCTTAATATTTGCTTTTGTAATCAATAAATTATAAAGGATAATTAGAAAAATAAAGATAAGACAAAGACAAAACATGAATAGACTCTGACGAAATACTTGTACCAAAAATATGGAAATTGCAATCATAAATCCATTCACAGAGCTCATCACTTCCTCTAATAATCTGGTCGTCTCATCACAAACTGTATCAATCTGTCTTTTTAAATATCCAGTATGACTATCATGAATTTTAGCCATATTCATATTACAGATTCTCTTAAAATAAGAAATATGTAAATCCTTATTGTTCTGTTCCAAAAATGGCTCAGCATATAAACACCATAAAACATCGAAAAATACTTCTAATGATTTTAAGATAATAATTGCTATGATCAATATTTTAAATTTATCCAAGGTAAATGGCGTGGCTAAGCAAATAGATAAAACAACAGGCACAGCATAAATACAAATGTTTTCTAATAAAGCATTGATAAAACATAAAGCATATTTTTTCTTATTTAATATTTTAAATGGATACATATCAACACCTCCTATCCTATTATAGCACAACTTTCATGCTTTTTATTTTTATTATAAAGAATCTATAAAACCCCGAAATAATCTTCTACTAATCTCATCGTAAGAAAGCATTCTCTCAGGATGCCACTGAACTCCAACTTGAAACCTGTGATTTGGATTTTCTATTGCTTCTATTACACCGTCCCTACTAACTCCTACTATCTCAAATTCTTTAGAATTCTTTACTTGTTCATAATGATAACTATTCACCATAATTTTACTTTGTCCTAATATTCTAGATAAATTAGATTTCCCTAATTTAACCTCGTGTTGATACCCCTCTTTCTGATGATGATTTTCTATCTTTTCTAACTTTTGATTCGTATGATAAAGTGCCATCGATTGCATTCCCTGACAGATTCCTAATAAAGGTAGATTGTTACATATTGCATACTCTATTAAATAATCGTCTAACTTTCCCTTATGAAATCCACCAGTAATAAGAATTCCTTGACATGATTCTAATTGATCTAAACTAGATTCATCTATTAAAAGAGGCTCTCCATCAAAACTTTTAATAGCATTTTGATAATAGTCATTTTCCTCTTTCGTATTTTCTATACGTTTTAAAATACAAACTTTCTTCATAATTAAAAAAGATAGAAAATCTATCTTAATTTTCCCTTAGCTCCTTTCATTCCTTTTAAACCATTTGAGGCAAAACCTTTTAAAATATTGGTATCAAATGAATGAACCTTACTGACTCTTTTCTTATAATCTTTTACTCCGATATTGATAACATCATCCAAAAGCTCCGTAAATCTTACTCCCTTCGCTTCCCATAAGTAGAAAGCTAAAGATCCTGGAATAGAATTAATTTCATTAATATATACTTTTTTTGCTTTCTCATCAATTAAAAAATCTATCCTACAAACTCCAGAAGAACCCAATGATTTAAATGCTTTAGTAGCAATATTTTCTACTTCTTCTTTTAATTTTTTAGTAACCTCAGCAGGTATTTTACGGGTAGCAGCGGCCATTCCCTTAGATGATGTTTTAACCGGCCTCTTAACTCCACCTTTTAACTTTCCTTTACCCCCACCAATATATTTTTCATCATAGGTCAAAAATTTATCAGCTGAGAGTACCTCTTCTATTTCACTTAAGTTTTGATGTTCATAGTTACCTACTACACTAATATTAACCTCTTTTAGGTTTTCAACTACTTCTTCTACCACAATTTTATTATCATATTGTATTGCATTATCAATAGCATCTACTAATTCCATATCATCATCTACAACCTTGATACCAATACTACTTCCTGTAGTAGCTGGTTTTATAATCAATGGATATTTTAATTTCTTTATTCTCTTTATTACATCGTCACGATCATTTTTGTAGTCATAATCGTAAAACCAAGTATATTTTGTAATCGGAAGAGATTCAGATTCGAAAATATTTTTCATATAAACTTTATCTTGACCTACAACAGATGAATAAACATCACTACCTACAAAAGGAATTCCAATTGCTTGTAAATACCCTTGAATCACACCATCTTCTCCATTAGTTCCATGCATTATTGGAAATACGATATCAATGTCAGTAACAATACTACGTGGAAACTTTTTATTCTGTAATACATAAGCACCTTTATTGTAATATAAAACTACATTTTTTCCATATTTTTTTATTAAATTTAAATCCTCATAAATTTCAATATCCTTTAACATTTCTCCAGTATACCATTCACGATTTTTCGTAATATAAATTGGGATCACTTCATATTTTTCTTGATCCATCTTATTCATAGCTTGGATAGCAGAAATAACACTCACCTCATGTTCTACTGTTTCCCCTCCATAAATAACTCCGACTTTTATTTTCATCTTAACATCTCCTATTCATTATAAGTATCGGGTAAATCATTTTCAAATAAGGCATATACATCCTTTTTATTTTGGCTAGCTAGTTGATTAATAAAATCATATGAAGTCCTAACATCATTATAGACAATAATCTTTTCCTTATCAAAACCATTTTCTATAAGACCTTCATAAATGGGCTTCGTGTGCTCTTCTCCAATTAGCACTACATAATCAGCAACTTCTGCAATCTGACTTCCAAATTCTTTATTGTACTTTTCTTCCATTTTTCCAAGTTCAATCATTCCTGGTGTTACTACTACTTTAATACCTGGCATCATACCTAATACCTCTACAGCACTCTTTGCACCCACTGGATTCGAATTATAAGCATCATCTATTTGATAAAAATTACCTAATTTTTTTAATTCCAAACGGTGTTCTACAGCTTTAACACCTCTAACCGCTTGTTGTAACTCAGAAATAGAAATTCCAAATTTACGTCCTAATGCAAGGGAAGCTAAAATATTATAAACATTATGCCTACCTAACAATTTGGTTTGAAATTCATATTTTTCCTTTTCCTCCTTAAATTTCACCTTAAAGTTAGTTCCTTTATGATTACTTTTAATATCCATTGCCCTAACATCTACATCTTCATTATCAATCCCGATCCAAACAGTTTCTACTGGATTTTGCAGTTGATAACTAACTTGTTTTTCATCATCCCCATTTAAAACTCCAATTCCATCACTAGGTAGAGACTCAATCAATTCAAACTTTGCTTTTTGAATATTTTCCTGGCTACCAAAACTTTCTAAGTGAGCTGTTCCAATTCTAGTTAAAATTCCATATTTAGGATGTACCAAATCACATAGTTCTTTAATTTCTCCTCTTACATAAGCACCCATCTCTGCAATAAAAATTTCCGTAAATTTATCTAGATGATTATTAATTGTAATCATCAGACCGTTTGGAGTATTTAAATTTCTTGGAGTTGGTAAAGCATTATATTTAATATTAAGAATATCCGCTAAAATATTTTTACTACTAGTCTTTCCATAACTTCCAGTAATACCAATTACTTTTAAATTTTTCCTACTTCTTAAGGTAGACTTTGCCTTATTTTGATAATAATAGTATACTCCTCTTTCATATGGAAAATTAATCATATTGGAAAGTAATACAACAAAATGATTGAAATAACTCATGATTACCAAAACAAGCAACATATACCAAATAATCTCAGTCTGATCTTTTTTATAAAATAAGATAATTATTGGAATCAAATATAAAATAGTAGTTGTGATAATCAACCTTTTTACTCTTTTAGTAATCACTAAAGGCTTTTTAACCTGATCATTTTCTAAAAGTTTCGATAATCTAAAACATTCAAAGGAAAAACATCCAATTAGAAGAATAGATAAAGCATATAAGATATGATCCAAATCATAGGCAATAAATGATCCAATGATTGTTAAAATGATGGCAATTATTAAAATATTAAAATATCCTTTGTAATTTTTAGCCACCCACTTTAAATAACGATTATTCTCATTATATAAATTCTGCTGTAACATATGTAGAGATTTCTTTGATTGTACAATAACGGTTAATGAAATCAGTACCAAAAGAACAATATAGATTAGCATTTTAATGACCTCCTTCAATAAATGACCCTATTATATTTAAAACCTGACCTAAATTTTCTAAATAGGCATAATGGGTTCCTGGTAAAACAACTAAACCAGCATCGATCATAATATTTTCTAAATCCTGTGCATCTATTAGAGGTGCTTCTGTATCATGATCCCCCCAAACCAATAAGGTAGGTTCTTCAATTCTTCTAGCCTCATTAGATAAATCCTCATTTACTGTATTTACTAAAATCTGTCTCATAAGAGGACTTGCAGCTTTATAATCACGTGAACCAATATATTTCTTCATTTTTTCCCCTAATATATCCATTCCAGGCAATTTTTTTAATGTCTTTAATAGCTTTACTTTCATAGGCATAGTTTGGTTTTTACGAATGCAAGGGCTTCCAAATAAAACCAACTTTTCTATTGGATGATCAGCTGAATATTTAATTGCAACTCTTCCACCAAAAGAATGTCCCATAATAATTGGTTTTTTTATATTTAACTGTTGAATCATAAATTCTACTAGCAAAGCATAATCATAAATAGACCAAGCATCTTTAGGTTCCTCGCTTTCTCCAAAACCTGGGAAATCAAGGATTGTCACTCTATACTTTTTGGATAAGGGATCTCCTAGTGGACTCATCATTTGAATATTTTGACCCCAACCATGAAGTAAAATAATATCTTTACCCTCACCATATTGTATGTAATTGACATCAATATCTTTAAACCTTATTTTCATAATTTCACCAACTTTATTATATCATAAGTAAAGAAAAAAGAGAAAGTCTTTTTAATAACTTTATCCCTTTTTACTTCATCTCAGATCGGAAGAGCACACGTCT
>CAJUJA010000054.1 GCA_910586635.1 uncultured Bacilli bacterium
TGAAATAAAGGATCAATGTGACTTTGTTTTAATTCCAAGATTATTTTCGATAAAGAAAAAAGAAGCAGTTTGTACCAATTTTAACTGTTTATATGACTTAGTTAACAACTCTTTTGATGAGATTAATATCCTAAATTATAATGTGGATTTAACTTCTAATGAAAACGAAGTATTAGGATTTTTAAAAATGGGCAAAAAATTAGGAATTTCTTATATACAGACCTATCATGCTTACCAATATGCAAAAAAAAGAAGTTTAGAGATTAGAAAAAAGAAAGAAGAAGAGCAAAGTCTAACATTAACTAGTCCTAGTTTAAAGATTTTACTAGTAGCTCACCCTTATAATTTATATGATGATCTAGTAGGAAGACCTATTACCAATTTTTTAGAAAAACAAAATATTACCATTCTTTATAGTGATCGAATTAATCATGAGTTAATTGATTCGGAATGTCGTAAAATATCAAGCGATATCCACTGGACCCACAGTAAGGAGATCATGGCTAGTATTCAGTATTACAAAGATAAAGTAGATGGTATGATTATTCTTTCTTCTTTTCCTTGTGGACCAGACTCCCTATCTACAGAATTAGTAATTAGAACAGTTAAAAATATCCCTATTTTACATTTAATGATGGAAAATCTAAATAGTGATGTTGGATTGTTAACTAGATTAGAAAGTTTTATTGATATCTTAAGTCAAAAAAAGGAGGGATTTGATGAGGAAAATCATTAGTTTTCCACATTTAGGGAACTACTTTGTTCCAGTGAAATACTTACTCAAGAGACTGACTAATTTAGATGTGTGGGAAGCACCCCCAATTACCAAAAAAACATTAGAGTTAGGGAATAAATACTCTCCTAATGATGTTTGTATTCCTTTTAAATACAATTTAGGAAATTTTATAGAATCACTAGAAAATGGTGCCAATATCTTAGTACAGGCTGGTGGTGGATGTAGATACAGATATTATGCAGAAGTTCAAGAAAAAATACTAAGAGATTTAGGATATGAGTTTGATTTTATTAAGTTAATCTCTAAAGATAGAATTCACCCATTAGAAGTTTATAAGACTTTTAAAAACTTAAATCCTAAATTATCTTTTCTTAAATTCCTTCATACCTTTTTAATCACTCTATTCTTTATTTATTATATGGATAAGATTGATGTTATTATTAGAAAACGAATTGGTTTTGAAGTTGTGAAAAATAGTTTTAAAAATTTAAAAGAGAAAATGTATAAGGACTTTTCAAAATGTAATCACCTCCTAACGCTTAGTATCCAGTATTTCAAATATAAAAAATTGTTTAAAAATTTAGAAATAAAAAAACCAAAAAATTGTTTAAAAGTAGGAATTATTGGAGAACTTTATACTTCCATGGAGGAGTTTTCTAGCTACTTTTTAGAAGAACAATTAGCTAGTATGAATATAGAGATTAAAAGATATACAGATTTATCTTACCTTCTTTGGAAGAAAAGATTAACAACGAAATATATGCTTTTTAAAACAAGAAAATATTGTAAATATACATTGGGAGCTGACGGATTAGATAATGTTTACAGGACTTTAATGCTATCCAAAAAATATGATGGCATTATTCATACGAAACCATTTGGATGCACTCCGGAAGTCGGAGCGATTCCTATTATTAAAAAAGTAGCCAGTGATAAAAATATCCCCATTATTTTCTTCTCATATGACTGTGAAACATCAAAAGAAGGAATTAATACGAGATTAGAGGCATTTTATGATTTGATCAAATTTAGAAAGGAGACAAAATGAAAAAAGGTTATTTAGGAGTAGATATTGGATCTATTTCTACCAAAGCAGTTGTCATTGATGAAAATAGCAAGATTCTTCTTAGTAAGTATATTTGGACAGAAGGAAATCCAATTGAGGCAGTAAAAAAAATTATGGTGGATTTTAAAAAAAATTGTCCAAAGGATCTTAAAATTGTTGGAGTAGGAACAACTGGTTCTGCAAGAAGACTAATTGGTTCTATTTTAAACGCAAGTATCATAAAAAATGAAATTACGGCTCATGCTATTGGAACATTAGCTTCCTATCCTGATGCCCGAACTATTTTAGAAATTGGTGGACAGGACTCTAAGATTATTTTAATTGATAAGAAAATTGTTGTGGATTATGCCATGAATACTTTATGTGCTGCTGGAACTGGTTCTTTCTTATCTAGTCAAGCAAAGCGTTTAGGAATTCAAGTGGAGGACTTTGGAAAAATTGCACTTACTAGTAACAATCCCACTCCAATTGCCGCTAGATGTACTGTTTTTGCAGAAAGTGATTTGGTTCATAAAGCTCAAATGGGATATGAGAAAAAAGATATTATCGCAGGTCTTTGTAAAAGTGTTGCTCTTAACTACTTAAACAATGTTGCTAAGGGTAAAAAAATCATAGAACCCATTATTTTTCAAGGAGGAGTCAGCAAAAATATTGGTGTCGTGAAAGCATTTGAAAAAATACTAGATACCAAGATTATTACAGATCCAAATGGACACCTAATGGGAGCTATTGGAGTTGCTATTTTATCTAAAAAAGAGTCTGATATTGAATTTCATTTTGATATTGCAGATTATGAGTATCATACAAGTAGTAAATTTTGTAGTGGCTGCCCTAATAACTGTGAAGTAATACTCGTAAAAAAAGAAGATGAAATTATTGATTCTTGGGGAAACAGATGTGAGCGAGGCAGTATAAAAAACTGATAGAAAATAACATTCTACCAGTTTTTATTATTAATTTTTAGTTTCCATATATTCTTCATAGGTCTTCCTTCTATCTATTATCGAACCGTCACTTTGAATATCAATTATTCGATTCGCAACTGTTGAATTTAATTCGTAGTCTCGGCTGGTAAAAACTAACTCTCCCCCAAATCGTTCCATTCCCTTATTAAGAGACGTAATGCTTTCTAGGTCTAAATGATTAGTAGGTTCATCTAGTATTAAGAAATTAGGAGACTCTAACATCATTTTTGATAGCATGCACCTAGCTTTCTCTCCTCCAGATAAAACATTTACTTTTTTAAAAACATCCTCTCCAGAAAATAACATTCTACCTAAAAATCCCCTAAGAATGGTTTCATCTTTAATATCATAAAACTGTCCAATCCATTCCATAATGTTTTTACTGGTCTTAAAGTATTCTGTATTATCTTGAGGTAAATATCCATACTCTATCGTTTTCCCCCACTCTACCATTCCCTTATAGTCCCTATCTTTTCCACTTAATATATTAAATAATGTTGTTTTTACAAAGTCATCTTCAGCAAGAAACGCTACTTTATCTCCTTTTAAGATCGTGAAAGAAACCTTATTTAAAATCTTTTTTCCATCTACTTCTTTCGTAAGTGAAGTTACTTTTAATATTTCTTTTCCTACTGGTTTTTCTATTTTAAAATCAATAAAGGGGTATTTTCTAGAGGAAGGTACAATCTCATCTAATTCAATTTTTTCTAACATTTTCTTACGAGAGGTTGCTTGGCGAGATTTTGATGCATTTGCTGAGAACCTTGCAATGAAAGCCTGTAATTCTTTCATTTTTTCTTCTTTCTTTTTATTAGAATCTCTCATTTGCTTTTGTAATAGTTCAGAAGATTCATACCAAAAATCATAGTTTCCAATATAAAGTTTAATTTTTCCATAATCAATGTCTGCAATATGGGTACAAACATTATTTAAAAAATGCCTATCGTGGCTTACTACAATTACGGTGTTTTTAAAGTTAATTAAAAACTCTTCTAACCATTTAATTGCAGCAATATCTAAACTGTTGGTAGGTTCATCCAAAAGTAAGATATCTGGATTTCCAAAAAGAGCTCCTGCAAGTAAAACCTTTACACGATCCTTTACTGGAATTTCTTTCATTAAAGCATCATGAAAATTTTGCTCCACCCCTAAATTATTTAAAAGGGTTGCTGCATCTGATTCTGCATTCCAGCCATCTAAATCCATAAATTCTGCCTCTAAATTAGCAAGTCGCATTCCATCTTCATCACTAAACTCTGTATGAGAATACAATTCATTTTTCTCTTCTATAATCTTATAAAGTTTCTCATTGCCCATGATTACAACATCAAGTACTCTCATATCATCATACTGATAATGGTCCTGTTTTAATATAGAAAGTCTTTCGCCTTTCGTCATAGAAACATCTCCTGTTGTTGTATCTATCTCACCAGATAGTATTTTTAAAAAAGTAGACTTACCACTTCCATTCGCACCAATTAGTCCATAACAGTTTCCATTTGTAAACTTTAAATTCACATCTTCAAATAAGGTTCTTTTTCCAAATTTTAAACTTACATTATTTACCTGTAACATATAACCACCTCAAAACTATTAAAATCTTAACAAAAAAAAAGAAAAATGACAAGCTATTTCTTTACATAAACGTTTTTTGTAAATGAATGCTTTTGGGAAGCATTTGCCGTTTCATCTCCAAGTAAAGATCGAAATATAGATTTATCAACCTCACTACATCCCATTGAATCTAGATATTGATTCAATAAGTTATTGTGTGCTTTATCTATCATTTCTCTTTTTCTTTTTCCATATTCCGAAAACATTTCTACTCTATCTAAAAAATCAGCATTATATTCGTTGTCATCTCTAACAGGAATCCAATCATTCCTCATAAGTTCTCCATCATATTTAGAATCATGTAATTGTTGTAACTCATCTGTACTTTTAGCCACCTCATTACCACAAAGTGCTATTACTGCATTCAAACTCTCACATTGCATTTCTTTTTGATGGATTTTTCTCTTACTTACAATAGAACTAATAATAGGAGCTACTATGTATGGGGCAGATGATACTGGATAACCAGTAACAACATTAATTGGAGTTAAACAAACAGAAGAAACTATAGCAAGAAATAAAGATTTATAGGCAATTCCCCTTCTATATACTTCTTTATCAGCAATTAAAAGAGAATCAGATAAACACTCCTCTACTTTTTCACTAAATATATCTAATAAAAATTCTATTCTATTTTCTAAAGCGAGTATTTCTCCAACATCAACATTATGTTCTAATTCTGCCTTATGTAGTTTTTGATTCTCATCATAGACATTTAACACCTTTCCTGTTATTAAATATTCTTTATTCATAATATTCCTCCTCTATTCAAATTATATATCATTCTTTTTTCAAACTGTAAACTATGATTATCACTAGGTCGCATGTGAATCAATTCTACATCTGGTATAAATATTTTATTCATGATTTGTGAAAGGATGGACAATTCCGAAGAGGTAGTTACCTTAGTCATTCCATTAGAAACAATCAATGATGAATCATCATTAGTCCAATAACCAAATGCATTTGGTTGACTGATTTTGTAATATGGTCCAACGATTCCAATATGATTTTTAGATCTATTTTGAATAGATATAGGGGTTAGACCACCATGATTGTGACCTGATAAAATCAAGTCTATGTCACTTAATTCAGATAAATGAAGAAGTTGATTATCTTTGACCAATGAATTTGGAGTATGTGATAACAAAATATTAAATTTATCTGGATTTAAACGAATAGAATTCCTAGATAACATCTGATAAAATCTTTTTCTATTTTCTCCTTCTTGATACCATTCTGTAGGCATATTAATTGATGATATTGAACTATTTTTATCAATATCATGGTTTTCGATTAAGTCTGTCATAACAAGGCAATCAGTTTCCTTTTTTAAATCTTCAAAAAAGGAAAAATCATTGGTGGGAATTTCAATTTTTTGCATGCCATTTTTACGAAAAATTACATTGTCATGATCACCATGAGAAATAAAGACTCTAACGTACTGACTGAGAAGTTTTAGTTCTTTAATGATGTCCTCCTTTCCTGAGGACTCTACATGATCTAATATATCACCTGAAACTGTAAGGTACTTCACTTTATTAGTTAACAAGTATTTTATACATTTTAATGCATTAACATTCGAATGGATATCACTCACTGCTAATGTATCATAATATTGATTTACTTTTTGTGATTCTAAGTTATACTCATTGACTCTAATTTTCATATTGGTTCTCCTTTTTTGATTATTTCTGTTAAATTAATATATTTATCTTCCACTTACAGATCTTGTTTTCAATAACTTTTTAGCACAATCTTTGAATGATTTAGCCTGATATAATTCTGCATAAATAGTATTACTAACATAAGTCACTGTCGAGGTAAGAATAGAATTTATAATTTCTTCTTTTTGTAAGGGTGAGCAAATATTCGTTAATTCATCTTGAATCAAAGATAAAACAAAATCATTCATAGAATTTATATTTCTTTTTCTAGCCTGCTCTGGGTTATCACACCATTCAAATTCTTCTATATTATTAATATAAATACCTTCATCATATATCATGTCATCTTTAGTAATAGTTCCAATATAAATACCCTGTTGCGATAACTGTTCTGCATCCCTTATTAAATCATCAAACTCTAGGCTAATTTGTTTTCCACTTAAACTATGAAAATGATCTTGATGGTTTCTTTTTCGCTGTATTATGATTCCCTTACAGTTATCCCGAAATACAGATGCAGTATTGGTTGGAACCAAGATTCTTTGTGTATGCATTCCACTTATTTTTTTTATTTGCTTTAAACCTAGTTTTAAATATGATGGTTTATAAATATATAACTGTTTTACCTCTTGTTGATCTAGATAATCATATATTTCCACTTGATAATCTGAATATATTTTTCTACAATTCTCTTTTAAATGAATTTGTTTTTTATCAATACAGACATTGTCTTTCGCATCTACGAATTTATTTTTTACAAATTCTAAAATACAGCTAGATTCCATCCCTTCTATCAAGAAAGTTAATTCATTTAATTCTTTATCTCTTATTTCCTGTTTAATTAACTCCATGACGAAATTTATTTCATGATAATTATTTGATAGATATAAGCAACATCTTCTAAATATTTTACTTAATAAATATTCATTTATAACATCCATATTCATTCCATATATAATATTAGAATCCAGACTCTTATCTTCACATTTTTTATAACTACCTGGATCTATAAAATAGATTCCATTATGGTATATAGTATTATCAGTAGTTAGGTCTTCTATTAAAATATGATAGTCACTTAGCAGTTTAATATCATTATGAAGCAGTATCATTTCGGATACTAAATCTTCTTTATTTAATAAATAAAAACTTTCTATTCCTAAATCCTCAATATAAAGCATTTTATATGCCCTCATTTGGTGATGCTTATTTAGAAGTGTCTTGGTTGGAAGTAAAATCCTTTTAGTATGAATTTTTTCTAAAAATTCACATGTTTTCTTATCCATTCTTATTTTACTACAATAATCTTTATAAAATTTAATCACTTGGTCATTTTTTCTGTATGCATCTATTTCCATACCAGTTCCTATTTGCTCATCCCTTTTCATATTGTAAGGATTATATCGAACTCTTTTTCCATCTTCGTAAAATATCGTATTACACTCACCCTAAAAAATCTTGGTATATTGTACTACAAAATTGTATATTTGTCAAAGTAAACTGAGTTTATATTTTATTGCCATGATAAAATATAGAGACTAATTTAGAAAATTCATATAAGATAATATCACACTTATTAATAGCAAAACTTTTTCCAATTGCTTTACCTCCTATGGTTAGGGATGCTACAACAGCAGTTACTAATAAGGTCATCAAAAATAAATCGACTTCCAATTTAGAAGATAAGGATCCTGCTATCATAACAGAGGTAGATCCTGAAATCACCCCACAAATATCTCCTACTACATCACAACAGAAGCTCGATACTTTTTCACTATTCTTTTTAAATTTAACCGCTATATTTGCTCCTTTTACTTTTCTTGCATTCATAGAATGAAATACCTTAGGCGAAGCCGCTGTTACACTGACACCGATAATATCAAATAGAATTCCTAATATAATAAAAATCAGAGTAATAAGAATACCACCTATTAAATTGAGATTTGGTACAGTAGATTCTGATATAAAGGACATCAAAAAAGATAATACAAACGTGATTAAAACGATTTTTAATATCCATTTTTTATCCACTAATTCCTTTCTTATTTTTTCTTTTCTTCTGTTTTGAACCTTTAAATTTTCCAGTTCACTATTTTTCTTCATTTCTTTTTGTTTACTCCTTTTATATTAATTATAAATTTTCACTTATTTT
>CAJUJA010000055.1:0-4870 GCA_910586635.1 uncultured Bacilli bacterium
AGGGAGAGAATGTTGTTTATATTGGGACAAAAAACAATATAAATCAATAAATAATAAGGTAATGAATAAATATAATAAAAAGAAACCACTATTAAAATGAAAGGTGGTTTTATTCATGAAAAAAATTATAATAGTTTTAATACTCCTAACAATTGCATTTTTAATTAGTAATGGAAAAAGTACAGAAGTCTTAATACCAAAAGAGGCAATCAGATTTCGGGTGATAGCAAATAGCAATACTAAAATAGATCAAATGAATAAAAGGAAAATTACCAGTAACTTAGAACAAGATCTTTCTAATTTGCTCAAGGATTCAAATAGTTTAGTTCAAACTAGAATGACTTTAAAAAATAATATAGGGAATTTTCAAACTAATATTGAACAAACTTTAAAAGAAAATAACATGCACGAAGATTATACTATTGATTATGGGAATCATTACTTTCCAGAAAAAAAGTATAAAGGCGTAACATATCCAGAAGGAGAATATGAATCTCTAGTAGTAACATTAGGAAATGGAGCAGGAGAAAACTTCTGGTGTGTTTTATTTCCACCATTATGCTTATTAGAAGCCGAAGAGGGTGAGAATGATGAAGTAGAGTATTCTTCTTTCGTAAAAGAAGTGTTAGATAAGTATTTTTCATAAAGGAAAATAATAGAATATAGAAGGTGATATCATGTCTTCTATATTCATGTATATATTTATGGCAATCGGTCTTAGTATGGATGCCTTTTCCCTAGCTATTGTTTATGGTACTAATGGAATACCCAAGAAAAAAATTATAATGCTTTCTATTATAGTGGGTATTTTTCATTTTGTAATGCCAAATTTGAGTGGAATATTAGGGAGACTATTTTTAATTAGTTTTAGTCAATACGGACAAATAATAGAAGGAATTGTCTTTTTCATTTTAGCACTAGAAATGATTTTATCCTTTAAAGAAGAAGATACCAAATATAAAGTAGATCGGTTTTATGAACTTCTTCTATTTGGTTTTGCAGTAAGTATCGATAGTTTTACAGTAGGTTTAGCCCTTTCTATAGAAAGTCGAAGTCTAGTATTACCAGGTTTTATTTTTTCTGTAATTAGTGGGATTTTTACCTTTTTTGGACTATTATTAGGAAAATATCTAAATGAAAAAGTAGGAGATATTTCTAAAATAATAGGAATTATCATTTTATTTCTATTAGCATTTCATTCGGTATGTTAGAATTTGTTAATAACTTTTTTAATAGAATTGACTAAATACCATAAATTATCTATAATGATTAGTAGTTAGAAAATTAATTTGTAACTACTTTTTTTAATCGTAATAAAATAATATAGAATAGATTTGAGGTATGAAAATGAGAGTATTAGAAATAACTGGCCAGAGAGAATTATCAGGTTCTATTAGGATAAGTGGGGCAAAAAATGCAAGTGTTGCCTTGATCCCAGCAGCCATTTTATCAGATGAGGAAACTACTATTTGTAATGTTCCAGAGATTACAGACACTGATGCATTATGTGAAATTCTGGAGGGATTAAATGTAGAGACTAAACGAGCAAGTGAAAGTATTGTAATAGATCCTAGTAATATGAAAAATGGAAGAATTCATGAAACCTATTGTAAAAAGTTACGTGCTTCTTATTATTTTATGGGTGCCCTTTTGGGGAAATATAAGAAAGTAGAAATGTGTTTTCCGGGCGGATGTTCAATAGGAAAGCGTCCAATTAATTTGCATTTAAAAGGATTTGAGGCCCTAGGAGCTACGATTACTAACGAAAGAAATAAATATATTGTAGAAGCAGAAGAATTAAAAGGAGCTAATATTTATCTAGATTTTGCCTCAGTTGGTGCAACTATTAACATTATGTTAGCAGCAGTAAAGGCAAAGGGAACAACGGTAATTGATAATGCTGCTAAAGAACCTGAAATCGTAAATGTAGCTACTTTTCTAAATAGTATGGGAGCAAAAGTAAGAGGAGCAGGAACCTCTACTATTAAAATAGAGGGAGTAGATTATCTCCATGGTTGTTTTCATGAAGTAATACCTGATCGAATAGAGGCAGGCACTTATATGATTATAGGTGCTTTATGTGGAAATTATTTAAAGATAGATAATATTATTCCAGCACATGTAGAGGCATTAACCTCTAAATTACAGGAGTTGGGGGTAGAACTAGAAATAGGAGCGGATTATATTATCGTTACTAAACCAAAAAAATATAAAACAACAAGTATTAAGACTAGTGTATATCCAGGATTTCCCACAGACTTGCAACAACCATTTACGGTACTATTAACTCAATGTGATGGAAAAAGTAAAGTAGAAGAAACCATTTATGAGAACAGATTTATGCACATTGCTTATTTAAATGATTTAGGAGCGGATATTACAGTAAAAAATCAAACAGCTACTATATTTGGACCAACTAATTTAAAGGGTACCCATGTAGTAGCAACAGACTTAAGAGCAGGGGCAGCAATGGTAAATGCAGCCTTAATTGCCGAAGGGACCACAATTATTACCAATATAGAACATATCTTGAGGGGATATGAACAAATTGTAGAAAAATTAGTCAGTGTAGGTGCTAAAATAGAACACAAAGAAATATAATGAATTAGTTATATTTCTTTTTTAGGAGGGTTCTATGAAACAGTTAAAAAAGCATTTCAAATTAATTGTTTTAGCGTTAACATGTATCCTAGTTTATCTTATTTATAATACCAATCATCACTACAATATTACGTATATTTCATTAGGAGATGGTTTTGCTATGGGACTTAATTCTGATGGAGTAAAAGGGTATGGATATCAGGATTATTTAAAAGACTACTTGAAAAAAAATAATAAATTACATAAATACTATTCAGATTTTAGTTATCCAGACATTAGAATTAATGATTTATATAAAGATATTCTAATTAATGAAAAAGATGGTAAGGAAGAAAACTTAAAACAGGCATTGAGAGAATCAAATTTATTAACCCTGTCAATTGGATTAAATGACCTAATTTATCAATGTAGTTTAAAAGGAGAGATAAAAGAATATGAATCCAAGGAAATTTTATCTAAAATAGAAAAAGAATTAAAAAAATTAATAAAAGAATTAAAAAAGTATTATCAATATGAGATTTATTTGGTTGGATATCAGAACTTTTTTCCACAAGATTCTGTGGAAAAAAAATTATTGATTCAATTGAATTTAAAATATAAAGAATTATCAAAGGAACTTGGTATTAAATATATAGAAACAGGTGAGGTTAATAATAAAGAAGTAGAAAATAGTAATAGTATATATCCATCATCAGAAGAATATAAAAAAATATTTCAAAAAATACTAAAGGAAATTACAATACAATAATAAAAATGAAAAAATACTTGAAATCTAAAAAAATACCTGATATACTAATAACGCAATCGAATTACTATGACTTATGATAGTCATGGCGGAAGGAGAGAAGAAGATGAAAAAAGGAATTCATACAGAATATGTGGATTGTACAGTAACTTGTGCATGTGGAGAAACCTTTAAGACAAAATCTAATAAAGAGTCAATTTCTGTAGAAGTTTGTTCTAAATGTCATCCATTTTATACAGGGACACAAAAAGGTACTACACGTAAAGGAAATGTAGACAAGTTTTATAAAAAATATGGTATGGAAGAAAATAAAGCAGCTTAAAACTGCTTTTTTTTAATCGGCTTATATTTTTGACAATTGATGCTAATACTGATAATATAGGGATAGGTGGTTCAAATGGAAATAACTAGACTTACTAGAGAAGTATTAGAAGAACTAGAAAGTAAGAGTCAGTACGAGCAATACGAATTGCTGCAGCAGTATTATTTAAAAAATACATCAAACTATTATTTTCCAAATGATTTAATTGCATTTTATCCACATATTATAGAAAGAAAAGCAAGCAGGGATATAGTTTGTAATATATCAGAGGTAATTATTTCAAAAGGAAGTTACTATATAAATTATAGACCAAAATTAGAAAATTTAAATACAAAAAAACTTACGTTTTAAAAAGAACGATATGTTGTTCTTCATATTATGGTAATATGTTACCAACTAATATTTTAGAATTAGAAGATTTAAATGGTAGAATAAAAAATCCTAATACAGATAATGATAAAATAAATTTAGAGGGACTAAGGTATTATGGAGAAATGAAACTATTACAATTAAATAAAAGTAGGAGGAATTATTATGATAATTGCCATAGCAAGTGATCATAGGGGAGTAGAGTATAAAAAAGAGATTATTAATTATTTAAAAAATAGAAATTACGAAGTAATTGATTGTAGTAAAGAAAACACACCAATAGATGATTATCCAGACTTTGCTTTCGAAGTCTGTAAAAAAGTAGTACAAAAAGCAGCTAATATTGGGATATTAGTGTGTAGAACAGGAATTGGTATGTCAATTGCAGCAAATAAAGTAAAAGGAATTAGATGTGCTAAAATCAACTCAGTAGAAGATGCTATTTTAAGTAGAAATGATAATGGAGCAAATGTAATGACCTTTAACTTTACGGATTCTATGGAAGATATAAAAAAATATATTGATGCATTTATAAATGCTGAGGTCATCAATGATGAACGTCATCAAAGAAGAGTGAACAAGATAATAGAATATGAGGAATCCCATTATGATAGGTAAATTTTTATTATATATCTTATCTACGATTTTGGTAATTTGGTCTATGGATTCTGTTAATATAAATCAAATTTTTAAAAAAAATAAAATAGTAGAAGCAAGAATTTTTTACTTTTTATTAGGAATCTCTCTTATATATTTAGTGACAAACTTTTTTTGGGATTTATTTACATCTTTAAAAATTTTTTAAATTAAGTATAAAACCTTATTTTTTGTTC
>CAJUJA010000055.1:4880-8173 GCA_910586635.1 uncultured Bacilli bacterium
TTGTTCCATGTTGCCATAATTCCATCCTCTCAATTATTTTTTGTTCAAACTTTTAATGAGGTGAAAAAGATGAGAAGAAAAAGAAGGTTAAAATCATACGTAATTAAAAGTTTATATGTAGTATTATTTCTAACAATTGCAGTAGGAGGATTCATGATTAGCAAAAGTTTGAAAAAGAGTCCTGCTGTAGAAGAAAATTATACTTATGTTTCTAGTATTATAACTGACCAAGATATTGCAGTAATTAATGAAACAACCAAGATGATTAAACCCGTAGTTAATGAAAAGATAACTATAGGGAAAAACTTTTATGATTACAAAGCAGACAGCAAACAACAAGAAAGTTCTATTATTTACTATGATGGAAGCTATATTCAAAATTCAGGGATTGATTATGTATTAGAAGAGGGTTTTGATGTAGTAGCAGTACTAGATGGAACAGTAACAGATGTAAGAGAAGATGAACTATTAGGAAAAGTCGTGGAAATTAAACATAATAATGGCTACGTGACCTCTTATCAAAGTTTAAGTGAAGTATCAGTAAAAAAAGACGATACCGTTACACAAGGGCAAACAATTGGTAGAAGTGGTACAAATAAACTAGATAAGGATATGGGAAATCATTTACATTTTGAACTTTATGCCAATGGTCAAGTAGCAGATCCTAATCTTTACATTGATAAAGAAATTAAAACAAAAGAGTAGCAATTAATAAAGTGCTATTTTTTTTCATAAATTTTATTCAATTCATTATACTTTATTAGAAGGAATGATGGGATGAAGGATTCAATAAAAAAAAGAGTGCTAGAAGAGGCAAATATAATTATCCATACAAAGACAACGATTAGGCAGTTAACAAAAATTATGGGAGTAAGTAAAAGCACGATTCATAATGATATGCAAAACAGATTAAGACTAGTAGATAGGGACTTATATGACAAGGTTCAAAGTGTTTTTGATGAACATATTAAAATAAGACATTACCTAGGTGGAATCGCAACGCAAAAAAAATACAAAAAAGTAATATAAAATTGAAAAAATATGGTAAAATATATAATGACTTAGGAAAAGGACGTGATATAGTGTTATCAAAAGATATTGGAATCGACTTAGGAACTGCTAATGTACTTATTTATATAAAGGGTCAGGGAATTGTTTTAAATGAACCAAGTATAGTAGCGATAGATACAGAGACAAAAAGAGTAATTGCAGTAGGAAAAGAAGCAAATGATATGCTAGGAAGAACACCTGGTAAGGTAAAGGCAATTCGACCAATGAAAGATGGAGTTATTGCCGACTTTGAAATTACAGAAATTATGTTAAATACTTTTATTAAGAAAATTAAGGGAAAATCTTTTCTAACAAGACCAAAAATATTAATATGCTGTCCTTCTAATATTACTCCAGTAGAAAAAAATGCCATAAAAGAAGCAGCAGAAAGAACTGGGGCTAGAAAGGTTTATATAGAAGAAGAACCAAAAGTAGCAGCAATTGGAGCAGGCATGGATATTTCAAAACCAACAGCAAATATGGTTATAGACATTGGAGGAGGAACTACAGATATTGCAATTCTTTCACTAAATGATATTGTAACTAGTACTTCAATTAGAGTAGCAGGAAATGTATTCGATCAGGACATTATTAAGTATATTAGAGATAAATATAAACTACTTATAGGAGAAAGAACAGCCGAGGAAATTAAAATAAATTTTGCAAGTGTTTTTAAACCAGATAAAAAGCATACTATGGAAGTAAAGGGAAGAAATTTAGTAACAGGTCTTCCTCATACTATTACAATTAATGAAGAAGAAACAGAAGAGGCCTTACATGAGAGTGTTTATAGAATAGTAAAAGCAACCACTAATGTTTTAGAACAGACACCGCCAGAATTATCAGGGGATATTGTTAGTAGAGGAATTGTCTTAACGGGTGGAGGTGCTCTATTAAAAGGATTAACAGAATTATTAACAAAGGAATTAGAGGTTCCAGTATTAATAGCTGAGACCCCATTAACATGTGTAGTGGAGGGAACAGGAGTACTTTTAGAAAATTCACATCAATTGGAAGAAAACTGATTCGTCAGTTTTTTATTTTTCAAAAGTAAATAGAAAAGTTTCAATTTAAGAAATTTACTATTCTATACTATACGTGATATAATAATATTTGAAAAGAGGATTATTATGAGAAGTGATATATTAGATGCTTTAAAAATAGTTTTAGTAACATTTTTATTTACTGCTGTTATAATACCACTTATGAAAAAAATTGCAGTACATATAGGAGCAGTAGATATTCCAAGAAAATCTGAGGGACATAGACATATTCATAAAAAGGTAACTCCAAAACTGGGAGCTTTAGGAATATATCTTGGTTTCTTATTTGGATATATGTTATTTGGACAACAAAGTATTCAAATGAATTCTATTTTAATTGGAAGTTTTATTGTAATTTTAACTGGCATTATTGATGACGTAAAAGAAATTAGGGCATACCAAAAAATGTTAGGTCAATTAATAGCATCTGCAGTAATTGTTTTTTATGGAGGAATTTTGCTGAATAATATTACAGCTTTTGGATTTTCAATTGATTTCGGATGGTTTGCCTATCCATTAACCATGGTTTTTATTGTTGCCTGTTGTAATATTATTAATCTAATTGATGGTCTAGATGGATTAAGTGGTGGGGTCTGCAGTATTTTCTTTCTTACAATAGGAATTATAGGGTTTTATCAAGCTCGAAGTGGAAGTCTAGTTATGATTTTAACATTTATTATGTTGGGTTCTACCCTAGGTTTCTTATTACATAACTTTTATCCTGCTAAGATATTTGCAGGAGATTGTGCTACCTTTATGGGATTTATTATATCTATTATAACTTTGTTAGAGTTTAAAGGACCTGCTTTAACATCATTTTTTGTACCACTTTTAATATTAGGAATTCCTATTTTAGATACAACTTTTGCCATTATTAGAAGAGTGTTAAAGAAAAAACCTATATTTTCTGCTGATAAACAGCACTTACATCACCAGTTATTAGGAATGAACTTTTCGCAAAGAACAACTGTCTTGATTATATATGGAATGAATATTTTATTTGCAATCGCTTCAATCCTATATACAATAAAGGATCCCTTACTAGGACAAATTCTTTATATTATTATATTTAGCATTGTCTTATGGTTTGTTCTGCATACAAGTATTATAACAGAGCAACCCAAGAAAAAGGCAAAAAGGAAAAAAGCACCGAAAAAATAGGTTGCTTTTTTGTTATAAAAAGGAGTTGTAATGGAAAAA
>CAJUJA010000056.1:0-3238 GCA_910586635.1 uncultured Bacilli bacterium
TTAATCGTTGTTTTTAATCTAATATCCTTAATATCCTGGTATATATATTGATAATCCATTTGTTCATAGATATCTTTGGTAATAGAAATTAGAATTCCATAGTTGACTCTTAAAGTATTAATTAGTTCTCTATCAATAGTATCATTCACAATGATTTCCCTAAATCCGTGTTTTACAATATTACGAATTACATCTTCGTTATCTTTTTCTAATAATTCGCAAAAAAACTCTCCCGTAGAGATATCGGTATAAGAAATCGCCTTACAATAATCAAAATCATAAATATTAGCAATATAATTATTATTTTTACTATCTAGGTTATTATCTAGTCTGGTTCCGCGGGTAATAACTTGAATCACATCTCGTTTTACTGTCCCTTTTGTCTTTTTTGGATCTTCTAATTGTTCTGCGATTGCTACTTTATATCCTTTTTCAATTAAAGTATCGATATAAGAAGAATATGCATGATGGGGAATTCCACACATTGGGACTTTTTCTTCTAATCCAGCACTTTTCCCAGTTAAGGTTAATTCTAATTCACGGGATGCAGTAATGGCATCATCAAAGAACATTTCATAAAAATCCCCTAATCTATAAAAAACAATACAATCCTCATACTTGTCTTTTAATTCTACATATTCTCTCATCATGGGACTCAGTTTTTCTCTATCTACACTACTTCTTTTCATAAGATTCACCATTTTTATTGTATCAAAATAAGAAATATAAGTCTATAATTTGATCAAATAAAAACTAGCTATTTGCTAGTCGTTACTTCCTTTTTATTTTTATAGTATTTTTCTGTTGCTCAAATCCAAGGCTGTAAAACTCCTTTAGTGCTTGATATAGATATTCTGGATCTTCTGAGCCCATGGTTTCTGTAGCTGAGTGCATAGCTAACTGTGCAAGTCCGATATCAATGGAATTAATTCCTACATGAGAAGTACTAATCCCTCCTAATGTGTTACCACATAGCATATCAGATCTACAAGCAAAATCTTGATATGGAGCATCAGCATAATTACAAACCTCTTTAAATATGGAAGAAGTTAGACTGTCTGTTGTATAATTGATGTGATGTTTAATAACAATTCCTTTATTTAACTCTACTTTATTGGTAGGATCACATTTAGAGGAAGCATTGGGATGGATAGCATGAGCATTGTCTGCACTAACAATAAAACTATTACTAAGAGCTGGTAAAAGTTCTATTTCTAAATCTTTGGCAATTCGTGTTAAAGTATCCAATAAAAAGTTAGAATCTGCTCCTTGCTTTGTTCCACTACCAATTTCTTCGTTATTAAGGGCACTCAATACATTAATGGAATATGGGTTGTTGCTATTAATAAAACTTTTTAAAGCTGGATATAGGCAAGCTAAATCATCAAGTCTTGGGGATAGAAGAAACTCATTATTTTCACCACAAATTTTTGATGGATCACGGTTGTATAGATATAAATCGTAATCTAGAATTTTTAAATTGCTATCATTGATTTCATCTTCCAATAAACTTATTAAATGGTCTTTTTTTATATCGGAGTTATTCAAAGAAATAATAGGAAGCATATCTGTTTGGCGATTTAAATTGTTTTTCTGATTGACTTCTCGATTAATATGAATTGCTTGGCTAGGGATGATTAGTAGATCTTTATTAATATTAATAATCTTAGGTATTATAGTTCCCTCTTTATCTTTACATATGACTCTACCTGCTATTGCTAAGGGACGATCTAGCCAAGTGTGGTTTATCATAGATCCATATCCCTCTATATTTAATTGTACGTAATTTCCATTTTCTATTTTAGGATTCGGTTTTATAGAAAAACTAGGAGAATCCGTATGAGCGGCTGTAATATTAAATCCTATATTTTCTTTTTTTGCTGGAATCATAAAAGCAATTAGGGAAGAATCCCCTCTAGTGGTAAAATACTTTCCTTCTTCTTTTAAATCTTTCCATTCTTCATATTCAAACAATTCTTGATATCCATTCTCTTTTAAAATATTCTTTAAATTTTCTACACAGTTATATGCATTCGGAGTTTGATTAATAAATTCCATTAATTCTTCTGTTACTTTTGACATATATGAATCAATCCTTTCTTTTAAATAATTATTTTACTCTTTCTGCAGGTTTATTTTCTTGTGCTACTCGATCTAGGATACCCTTGAATTCTTTTGTATCATATTCTGGTTTCATAGCATTATGGGTTACTAAATAATCTGTTAGGCTCCCCAATACCACATATGAGTATTCTTTATACTCATCTACTACTTGTCCAAGTTCATCAACCTCTAATATCATCTTTCCTTTTTCTACATCTTCATATACAGAGTGATAATAGACATCGTTATTCATTCCAATGGGGTTAGGCCATTGACGAACAATATGATAACTAATTTTTTCTGTTTCTTTGTTTTCTAATTGCAATATATCGTATTGAGTAGTATCATAAAAATCAATTTTTTCCCTTTTTTGGTTTTCTCTTTCTAATTTTTCTATAATTGTTTGAAATTCACTTGTTCTATAGTCTTCTTTTATATAATTATATTGCACTAAATAGTCAGTTAAACTTCCTAATTCGATACATTCTAATTCAAAATCTTCATCGATTACTTCTTTATCCTTGTTGCGGTATAGAACTGTTTCATTTGCGATAATATCTACTAATGCATATAAATTTTTAATATCTGAATCCTTACTATAAGGGAAAAGAAGTTCCTTTACAATGTAATATTTGACTTCAGAATTATTCCACATATTATTAATTCTTTTATAATCACCACTTTTTACTTTAATTACCTTATAGTCCTTAGTATCTTCTAACTTAATAAGATCATCTTGCATATTCATAGTGACTCTTAGAGTATCTTGATTTTTACCTTCTTTTTCTTTTTTAGAAAATGCTCCTGCTACCGTAAGTGCAGTAACAACTCCCGCAGTAACTGCACCAACGGCTATCTTTCCCTTTATATTACTTTCTTTTTTCTTTTTCTTTTTAGACATAATATTCCTCCTAATGTTGGTGTTTATTATACTAGTTTTTTATTATTTGTCAATCTATATAGGCTATTACTTTATCTATAGTATCATTAAAGTTTTTATAGTTTGTCTCAAACCATTTTACATCCATCTGATGTCGAAAAAAAGTGTATTGTCTTTTAGCGTAATGTCTGCAATTTGTTTTAATCTCTTCTTTAACTAAATCTAGAATTTTATTAGAAAATAAATAATCATAGA
>CAJUJA010000056.1:3248-7769 GCA_910586635.1 uncultured Bacilli bacterium
CTTTATATCCAATCGCATGATTTAATATTTTAGAATGAGGGTATTCTTCTTTTAAAGATTTTACTTCTTCTAATAAACCATCTCTCATCATATCTTCTACTCTCCTATCAATTCGTTTATATAAAATTTCTCTATCTGTAGTAAGCCCTATTACTTTAACTGGATACAATGCCCTATCTTTATGATTTGTCATTTTTTCTTTATTTTCTATCTTATTTAACATTCTAACTAATCGTTTTCTATTATTTGGATGAATATCAATATGATGATCAGCTTGTTTTATCTTTTTTAAAATTTCCTCGTTAGATAGCTCATCATAAGTATGATATGTAGTTCCTTTCGTAAATTCATACTGATAAAGAGCTGCTTTTATATATAGTCCTGTTCCACCTACTAGTATTATCCTTTTTCCTTTTGATGATATTTCCTTTATTTTTGCTCTAGCATCTTTTTGATAGTCATAGACACTATACTCTTCGTTTAATTCTTTTATATCAATCAAATGGTGTATTGCTTCTTTTTGCTCGTCCTTAGTTGGCTTGGCACTACCAATATCTAGATGTTTATAGATACTGACGGAATCCCCATTGATAATTTCTCCATTAAGTCTTTTAGCAAGTTCAATACTTAATTTCGTTTTGCCAACACCAGTTGGACCTACAATTACAATAATTTCCTTCATTTTGGCACCCTTTTCTATTAAGATTTTGTTTACTATTTTTTTATAGACGATGATTTTTTATTTTCACATGTCTTTAAAATATCTACAAAGGAAGTCATTATTCTTCCATCCTCTCCTGTTAGACCAAGAATCATTTTAGAAGATAATTCATTAGGATCTATTTTTCTTATTATCTCTTCAAGTGTTTTAACCTCCAAATCTGGATATAAGTCTGAGTCAATATTTATCCTACTAGGTAAAACGACATATCTAGTTTCTATTTCATGAATCATTGGTTGACCATTTTGATTGACTCCACCATCATAATATCCACTATGTACTCTTATATAAGAAGCTGTCTCTATATTTTTCATTTCTTCAATTTGATGGATTGCAAGAGAATTTGTAAGTTCTCCAACATCCCAAAAATAATCTCTACTAGCAACAATATACTCTTTAATAAGTGACTCTCTATCTTTTTTTGAATGATGGATAAAAAACTCAGCAATTCTTTCTGCATAATCTTCGCGATGATTCATCACCCAAATACTATCTTGATAATCTGTTTTACAACCTTCCTCTCGGTATCCCATAAATAACTGTGGAAGAGTATCAAGTTTTTTTTCTTTATCTTTAACAGTAATTATTTCTCCGTTGTTTGTAAATGCAAATGTTAATATTGAATTTGTATATATTGGTTCTTTTTCCATAACATCTTTCTCCTAATCCATAGCTCTTTTAAATAATTTTTCTAAATCATACTTAGTATATGTAATAATTGTCGGCCTACCATGAGGACAAGTAAATGGATTTTCACATTCTCTTAAAGTATTTAGTAAATATACCTGATCTTCATAGTTAATATAATCATTGGCTTTAATACTCATTCTACAAGCTTGAGTTGCTGATATCTTCCATACAAATTTATCCAGATCGAATGTTTCATTACAAATCATAATATCAACTACTTTTTTAATATCCTCTTCTTCATATCCTTCTTTAATCCAATTAGGATGACTTCTAATAAGGATTGTATTAAAACCAAACTCTTCAATTGTAAAACCTAATTTAGTAAGGATCTCGAATTTTTGCTTTAATATTAAATATTCATTACTAGGAAGCTCTATTTTTATAGGAACTAATAGGTCAAGAATGATAGGGTTTTCTTTTGTAATTTCTTTCAACACTTTTTCATAATTAATTCTCTCCGCTGCAGCATGTTGATCAATAATATACATCCCATCTTCATTTTCTGCAATAATATAGGTTGAATACACAATTCCCTTTGGAATCATTTTTTTTATTCGAATAGGACTATCATCCTTATTTGTGGTATTATCCTGAACTTCAAAGTCTAAAACCATTTCTTCATAAGTAGTATCAGCTTCTCTTTTTATTGAACTATTTTCTAATTCATTTTCTATTTCACTAGAATGATTTTTAATATTTACTTCCTCTACCGTTTTGGAATCTCTTACAGATACATTGGGTATCAACAATAGTTTCTCTAATTTTTCTACAATCTCATTCGTTAATAATTTTTCTAATTCATCAAACTTAGAAAATTTGATATCCATTTTTGTTGGATGAATATTAATGTCGATTAAAATTGGATCTACATCTATATTCAATATAATAATAGGATATTTTTCTTTAGGGATATAGGTGTGATAGGCATCTGTAATCACCTTATTTAATTTGTTATTTTTTATTACTCTACCATTAACCAATGTGGTAATTGCATTTCTATTAGAACGAGCTACTTCTGGATAAGAAATATAACCACTGATATAATAATCATCATTCTCACCACAAATTTCAATCATTTTTTTTGCAGTATCCACTCCATAGATGTGGTAAATTACTTTTAATAGGTCTCCATCTCCTGTCGTTTTTAAAATATCTTTCCCATTGTTGATTAGTCTAAATTGAATGTTTGGATAAGCAAGTGCCATTTTATTTATATACTCTGTAATTGCTGCTAATTCTATATATAGGTTCTTTAGATATTTTAATCTAACTGGGGTATTATAAAATAAATCCCTTACAATTATAGTGGTTCCCTTTCCTAAGTCAGAAAAAGATACATCTAGTATTTCACCACCATTGATAAGAATCTTAGTTCCTTCCTCTTCATTAGAGGTAATTAATTCAATTTTAGATACTGCTGCAATAGAAGGAAGGGCTTCACCACGAAATCCTAGAGATTCAATATTAAATAAGTCCTCTATATCCATTAATTTAGAAGTAGCATGTCTTGAAAAAGCAAGGGTTGCATCTTCCCTTCCCATTCCTTTTCCATCATCTATTACTTTAATTTCTTTTACTCCTGCATCTACTAATTCAATCTGAATACGACTGCTAGAAGCATCTATGCTGTTTTCCACCAGTTCTTTTACTACATTCATAGTTTTTTCAACAACTTCTCCTGCTGCTATTTTATTAGCTAATCCTTCATCCATGATTTTAATTTTTGCCATGTTTGTCACCTACTATCTTTTATGATATATTATTTCGTCTTTTGGTCTGGCCAAGTGTATTCTTTAGACTTTCCTTGATACATTCCAGGGCATGTTAGGGATACCTTGTATTGATACTTTTTATATTCTGTAGAACCAGATTCTGTTATTGTAACACTTCCTGTACAGTCCTCTTTAGAGGATCTAGGGTTTTTTACATCAGGAAGATAGCCAAGGGATATTAATTCATCAGTTGTATAAGCATTTTTTGTACATTTTCCTTGCGTTTGACAATTTTGTGTTGCCTCATAAATACTTTGAGATATCATGAGAAACGACTTTTTTCTGGATTGTTCTAAATATTTTGAAGTTCCTGTAACAGCAACAGTCCCTAATACTCCAAGTAATATAATGGCTCCTAATAATTCCATTAATGAAAATCCTTTATTATTTTTCTTCATCTTTTATCACCCTATTTTCTACTTTTTTATCTTTTATGTTTATTATACTATAAATCTTGTAAATATAAAAATAAGTTTTTAGCTACCTCTTTATTTACAATTTGTTCTAACTCCTCTTGTGTTGCTTCTTTTAACTTTTTTAAAGAGCCAAATCTTTTTAATAATTCCTTTTTCTTTACTTCTCCAATTCCTGGTACTACATCAAGTAAGGAAGATAATGCTCCTTTTGATTTGATGTTTCTATGATACGTAATCGCATATCTATGAACTTCATCTTGAATCCTAGTTAGGAATAGAAATAGGCTACTATTCTTATTTACTTGTAAAATCTCAAAATCCTGGTTCATAATTTCACTAGTTTGATGTTTTTTATTTTTTATAAGACCTATAATCGGAATAGAAAGTCCTAATGAGGATATAATCTCTTTGCAAATAGCGATTTGAGTTTTTCCTCCGTCTATAACAATTAAATCTGGCTTTTCTAAATTTTCCATCAAAACTTTATGATATCTTCTATATAGAACTTCTCTCATTGCTGATAAATCGTCTTTGACCTCTGTTGAAATTTTAAATTTTCGATATTCATTTTTCTTTGGCAAAAAATTTTCAAAAACTACCATTCCTCCAACATAAAAGGTTCCAAAAAGATGCGAGTTATCGAAAGATTCCATTTTTGATACAGAATCTACTTTCAATAATTTTTTTAACTCTTCTATAGCTTGGATTCTTTCCTTATCATTTTTCTTGATTGTCTCTTCTTCTGCTTCTAATTTTTCTTTGGCATTTTCACAAGCTAATTTCATAAGAGACGCTAATTTTCCTCTTTTAGGAGTGATAACTTTAATTTGTAAATAATCTTCTAAAAGATTGGTATTTATTTTTTCTGAAACTAATAATTCTTTAGGTAGAATAGAGATCGGAAGAGCGTCGTGTAGGGAAA
>CAJUJA010000057.1 GCA_910586635.1 uncultured Bacilli bacterium
CTTTTCTTATATAATGTAAAAGTTTCGGAATAGGTCCTATTTGATTCCTTGTTTCCATAATTAAAAATTTAGTCATAACCTTATTTTGCTCTAATAAGTTTATATTTATTGATTCAAAAGATGTTATTTGTTTTCTATGATCCCAGGTAACTTTAAAAACGGGAGGTAATTCTGAATCATCTGAAGATATTAAAGTAGGAAAACCTAAATTCATATTTTTTAAATATACTTGATAAATGAATTGTAAGGACTTTGAAAAACTTTCTTGGTAAAAACTATGGTGTCCTGTTTTTAATATTAGGTCCACTAACTCCAGTGGATGATTCGGTAAAATATCAATTGGTACATTTCCTAATGTAATATAGTTAGTACAAACTTTCATCAAAGCGTTATCATATATACTAGTTTGTTCCTCTTTATTTAATGGAAAATAATCAAAGTAAGATATTTCATCTTCTTCCTGCTGAAGTCTATTTCTATATAACTTTAAGCTACCTTTACTTACTTCCTTTTGAAACATCTGATAAAAAAAGTTGAAAGGAATTTCTTCAATTTGCGGTTTACTCATTTTTTACTCCTTCTGTTGATTTATTTATTATTTGGAACTAATTTAATATTTTTTAAACGTAATCAATTAAGTATCATTGCAAAACTTACAATCATTGGCGTCATATTTATACCAAAATCACTAAATATTCCATTGCAATTAAATCAATCATATTATTTATGTTGTTATTTGTCAAGATTACATAGGGGGAATCCTTTGCTATATCTATTTCCTCGTTAATACAACCACTTAGAATCTCATTATTTATATAAATATTCTTAGGTATACCCTTACCGATTAATACTTGATTATTACGCATAGAATCCCCTCCCTATTATAACTCCATTTATAGGAATTTTCATTGAGTTTAATAAGGACGATTTCCCTCCACTTATATATTATGTTTTTAGTTACTTTGTTTATCAACTGTTTCAATTTTCAATAGTAAATAAAACAAGACTCTATTATGTAATCTATCATCATTCAACATACCTAGCAATGTTCTAAGAGACTCTGATTTTGTTAGAGATTTTCCATCTAATCTTGATAATTTTTTATAAAATTTATCTATACTATTCTATATATCTATGATACTTAGAAAAACATTATTAATATTGCTAAAATCTATACAGATTATATACATAAGTACCTCAACTAATACTGTTATAAGAGGTACCCTCAGTAGTATCTATTTTCTTATATCTCATTTTTACTTATGACTTTTATGTTCTAAATTATAAATGTATAATTCCTTATAAAGAAGATCCCAGGTACTTGCTGATTTTCCTACTGATTGGGGATTATCTTTATTTTCAGATGAAGCCTGCAAAAGTGAATCTACTAGTTTAGGACCAAGTTTTTCCCATGCCTCTAACGGTTTTGCTCCCCAAGTATAATTTCCTGTAGTTTTATCTGTCTCTACTAATGCTCTAAAGGCACCTACTAATGGATAGAGTAGCCCCTTAGGAACTACATAATCTAATTTTTTATTAGAAAAAGTTGAATAGTATTCTCCTTTGCCATAGTTAGAATATTTCTTTGATCCATATTTTCTTTTATTCTTTTTTGCCATTTCAGGCAAGGTACACTCAATTTTATCCCATATTTTAAAAATATCAGGAATAATTTGTCTCATTCTTTCAATTTCATTTTCTCTTTTTCTCTTTTTTTCTTCCTCACTGCTATCTTTGTTAAGGCCCATTTCTAAGAATCTTTTTAAACTAGCCTCTTTTCCGGTATAAGATTGAATTGGATGGTTTTCTCCAACCTTATAAAGGGTAGGATTAAACATATTTAAAATAGCAATAATTTCTCGACCATCAATAATATTCTTTTGTTGATAATGTTCATTTTGTTTAAAAGAAATTCTACTAAAATAAAGATCGTTATCAATTTTTTCCTTTTCTAATATTTTCTTGATACAATCAAAACTCTTATTCAACTCTTCAATTGACATCGTATCAACAGGTGTGGAGGTATTTCTTGCCTCTGCTAATAAAACAGTTGACTCAATCCCAGTAATAACCTCAAATTCAACATACTGTTTACAGTATCTGTTTGGATTTCCATTGATGTATTTGTTGTTTTCAATAATAATTTTAAGAGTATGCCCACCATCAATATTTCCATGGCATTTAGGATCTGTAAATGATAAAGTAGCCATACATGTTTTGTTGTCATAACTAATATCATCTGCAGAAAATAAAATTCCACGATTCCATAAATGAAAAGAACGATTATCTTCATTTAGAGAGTCTTTAATTTGTTTTGCAACCCCTGTTGTCAATTTCTGTTCACGAGGATTGGTATCCATCCAATTTAATAATCCCTCTGGAACATTTTTTACCTCAACATAAAAGCGATATTTTGTCCGTTGAGAATTACCATCAAAAGGTTCCTCCAAACGTTTAAATGATTTAACATAGAATGTAAATTTTTCCATATTTTTTCCTCCTTTAATTTTAATAAAAAAATACATTCCTGCTAAAACAAGAATGCACAAAAAGTATCAATATTCATAAATTAGAAATATCTATCTTTATTCTAATATATCGTTTTTGATTTCTTTTCTTACATCTGTTCAAGCAGATAGTAAAAGTATTACTACATACAGACAAAGTGTCATTGTATGAGCTTGGAAATCTAATCCCAATTTAAAATTAACATGATTAATAATTGTTTGTCAACCTTTTTTAAAAAGAAATATTTTGGTCATTCGTGTGACGACAACATGATAGCATTAATAATTATTGATGTATTACGACCTACAAATATATACTGTTTAATTCAATATCCGCCTTTACCATATTGAACACTTCAAAACTTGTTAAATTAGTTTAATGTTTATTTCACATTTTTACAAAGAAATTTTGATATATTTTGTTTCTATATAAATCATTTACAAATATTACCTTATGTCGATTTTCAGCTCGTTCATATGATCCATTATCTAAAACCCTAAGGCAACTTATTTCCTCAATTTTAAACCAATCTAAATTTATTTCATAAGCTACTGCACTTAAATCTTAAAGTGTTTTACTGGTCTATGTGCAATTTTTACCTCATTAAAAAAATCCATAAGGTATTTTTCTGAAACTTAAAGGGATATTTTTGTTTTAGATTTTATAATTACATAAAAACCCTTATAAATAAAGGTTTTTTAATCATTTCCCGCAACATTGCTTATATTTCTTACCACTTCCACAAGGACAAGGATCATTTCTGCCTATTTTTTTTACTCTTTTTGGCTTTTTCTTGGCTAATTCTTTTCCACCGTCGTTAGTCAGTTTTGTTTTACTTACTTCCTTTCGCTCAATATTTTGTTTTATTTCTGCCTTTAACAAGAATATAGAAACATCCTTATCGATTTTTTGAACCATTTCATCAAACAGATCAAATCCTTCCATAGTATAGGCTCTAAGGGGATCTTCCTGTGCATAGCCTCTCAAGTGAATTCCTTCTCTTAAATGGGACATAGTATTAATATGCTCCATCCAATAATTATCAATCACCTGTAATGTGATTGCCTTTTCAAATTCATTCACCACTTCTGCTGGAATATCTTTTAATTTAGCTTCATATTCATCAATAACTAGTTTAGATAATTTATCAATCACTTCTTCTACTTCCAAGTTAGTAACTGATTTCTTTGTGATGGATCCTTGTAATAAATTTTTATTTACAAATTCTGTAATATCACTTAGATCGTCCTCCGTGAGACAATTTTCAGGAGGAATATGAGAATTTACTAAATCTTCAATATGATGTCTAAAAGTGTTTATCGTAGTATCATGAATGGATTCAGAATCTAAAATCTCATTTCTTTTATCGTACATAATTTCTCTTTGATTATTCATGACGTCATCATATTGTAGTAACTGCTTACGAATATCAAAATTGTTTCCCTCAACTCGCTTTTGTGCCGTTGAAATTGACTTTGTAAATGTTTTACTTCTAATCGCTTGCTCTCCAAGGCCCATAGATTCCATCATAGTTCCAATCCTATCAGAGCCAAATCGAATCATTAGATCATCTTTCATGGAAACAAAAAACTGTGTATACCCAGGATCTCCCTGACGACCAGAACGACCTCTTAACTGATTATCAATACGACGGGATTCGTGACGCTCAGTACCAACCACACACAAACCACCTAATGCTTTGATTTCCTTAGAAAGTTTAATATCAGTTCCACGACCAGCCATATTAGTAGCAATTGTTACTGACTTGTGTTGCCCTATTTTTGATATAATTTCTGCCTCACGAGCATGATTTTTAGCATTTAATACTTCGTGCGGAATATGTGCCTGTTTTAATAATTTAGATATTAATTCGCTTGTTTCTATAGCAATCGTACCAATCAGTACAGGTTGTCCCTTTTCATACTTTTCTTTTACAAAAGAAATAATTGCCTTATATTTTGCCTCACGGGATGCGTAGACTAAGTCAGGCTCATCTTGTCGAATCACCGGCTGATTGGTAGGAATTTCTATTACATACATATTATAGATATTCCTAAATTCTTCTTCTTCTGTTTTAGCAGTACCAGTCATACCTGATAATTTTTTATACATTCTAAATAAATTTTGAAAGGTAATAGTTGCTAGAGTCTTAGTCTCTTGGTTAATATTAACTCCTTCTTTTGCCTCTATTGCTTGATGAAGCCCATCAGAATAGGCTCTTCCTTTCATTAAACGCCCTGTAAATTGATCTACTATTACAATTTCTCCATCTTGTACTACATAATCCACATCAATTTTCATTGCATAATTAGCACGTAATGCTTGATTAATATAGTGAACTAATGTGGCATTATCGACATCATAGAGATTAGAAATTTTAAAATTTTTTTCTGCCTTGGTTACACCTGACTCCGTTAGATTAACACTCTTTGTTTTTTCATCATAGGTATAATCCTTTCCCTTTTCAATACTTTTGGCAAAACTATCAGCATCTATATATAAATTAGCACTTCTCATTTCTCCACCAGAAATAATTAACGGTGTACGTGCCTCATCAATTAAAACAGAATCAACCTCATCTATAATAGCAAAATTTAGGGGTCTTTGAACTCTTTCTTCTTTATGAACTACCATATTATCACGAAGATAATCAAAACCTATTTCATTATTAGTTGAATAGGTAATATCACAATTATAAGCCTCTTGTTTTTCTTTAGAACCCAAATCTCTTGTATTTACTCCTACTGTTAAGCCTAGGAAACGATGAATACCTCCCATCCATTCAGCATCACGACTAGCTAAATATTCATTAACTGTAATAATATGAACACCTTTCTCATCTAAGGCATTTAAATAGGCTGGTAAAACAGAGGTTAATGTTTTTCCTTCTCCTGTTTTCATTTCTGCTATATTTCCATAATGAATAGCTAAAGCTCCAAGTATTTGAACATAAAAATGTTTCTCGCCAATCACACGAAAAGACGCTTCTCTTGCGACAGCATAAGCCTCTATTAAAATATCCTCTAAAGTTTCTCCCTTTTTTAGTCTTTGTTTAAACTCTTCTGTTTTATTTTGTAATTCCGTATCCGTTAATTTGGATATTTTTTCTTCTAAGGCAACGATTTCATCCGCTTGTTTTGTAAATTTTCTTAATTCTTTATACTCATGATCAAACATCTTTCTAAGAATATTCATCATACCATCTCCTTAATTATCTATTTTATCAAAAAAAAAGAAAGAATAAAAGCCCTTATTCTTTCTTTATGACTATTCAGCCTCGATTATTCCGTAGTTACCATCATCTCTTTTGTATACGACTGCATATTTATTCAATTCTCTATCTTTATACATATAAAATTGATGGTTTAATAATTCCATCTGGATAATAGCTTCTTCCTCATCCATGGGTTTTATATTTATCTTTTTTCTTTTAATGATTCCTACTTGTTCCTCTTCCTCATTTGCTATATCAGATATATCAGTAAATGAAAAATCATAAGTTTTTGTCTGCCTAGACATAATTCTAGTCTTATTTTTCCTAATTTGTCTTTCCAATTTATCAATTGCCTTATCAATAGCTGCATAAAAATCTTCCTGAGATTCTTCTGATCTTAAAATAAATGATTTTAATGGGATTGTTATTTCTACAATTTGATTATGATTTTTGACTTTAACAACAACATTTGCACGAACATTACTACTATCTTCTAAATACTTTTCTAATTTTCCTAGCTTTTCTTCTATGTAACTCTTCATTGCATCTGTTACTTTAATTTTGTCTCCTCGAATAACAAATTCCATATTATCACCTCCTAGTATTAGTATAGCATAACAGTATTAAAAAAACCATCTATTTTGTAATAGCTGGTTCTTTTACTAACTTTACGTTTAATGCTTGAAATCCTTTGCTAGTTTCCACTAGATTGAATTCTACAAATTGTCCCTCAGATAAAGTTTTATAACCATCCGATTCAATTGCAGAATAGTGTACGAAGATATCCTCATCTTCTTTGTATTCAATAAATCCATATCCTTTTTCATTATTGAACCATTTTACTCTTCCAATCATGATTAAACCTCTCCTTCTTAACTCTATTTTCTTCCCTTATTTTAGGCAAGTGATTTAATTTTAACAACATCTAAACATCTTGCACCATTTTTCCTTTAAATGTTATTTTGGGGGATTTTTCTGTAAGAAAAAATACAAAATTCGACAAAATATATCAAACCTGTTTTTCTCTAAACTTTTTAAATCATTTTTAATTTTTTTTATTTAAAAGTGATATTCTTATTACATGATAGGAGGATAAAATTGAAACAGGCAGTATTAACAAAATCTTTAAATTTTATAACAAAATATAAAAATTACTCAGAAGAAGATATAAATAAATTAAAATATGGTTTAGAAGGTATTTATCTTACTATTACAAAGATGATTATTATTGTACTCTTAAGTATTATTTTTGGTATTTTTAGAGAAGTTATTATATTACTTTTTCTATTTAATATTATAAGATATTTTGGATTTGGAGTTCATGCAAGAAAAAGTAGTGAATGTTTAATCTTTTCTATTTTATGCTTCATAATAATGCCAATAATTTTCTTAAATAGTAAACTTGATAAAGAGGTTATATTAGTAGCTGGGATTATATGTACTGTTCTTTTATTATTTTTTGCTCCAGCAGATACAAAAAAGCGACCACTTACTAATTTTAAAAAAAAATTAATAAGAAAGCTTATCACTATTTTAATAGGAGGAATTTATATCTACTTATCATTAAGTATAGATAATTATACGTATTCAATATTATTTATTTTAAGTGTTGTTATTGAAGCTATTATTGTAAGTCCTATAACATATAAAATATTAGGTCAATCTTACAACAATTCTAAAATTGTTGATTAAATATCAGTTGATATTTATTCATAAATAATTTTGAAAGGAGTGAGAATTTTGAAAAAGAAAATTGCTGCTTTTATAAGTGCTATTGCACTACTAGCTACAGGAGCTGCTAGTATGGGTTGCATTTGGGGTTTATTTGATGAGCCAAGCACAACA
>CAJUJA010000058.1 GCA_910586635.1 uncultured Bacilli bacterium
TGTATTGTTCCATTAAAATATTTAATCTATTTTCTGCTTCAATACTAACTGAAACTAGATGATTTGCGAGTTTATTTTGCATTAAAAGTGTTATATAAATTGCTTTATTATTTTTCTTTAAATATTATAATCTTAAATATCCATACTTGTTAATTTTCTCACTATTTTGTTTTTCTATTGTTAAGTTTGGTAATAAATAATCGCCAACTTTTGTATAATCTAATTCCATTTTTTTCATCTCTCCATTTCTTTATTTTTAATATTTCTCTCGTAAAAATCCACTGATTTCGTTTTGCTATTGTATTTAAAATATCCTTGTTCATTGTTTTTATCTATATCTTTAATAGTAAATCTATCAATTAAATAGATAGAAAATGGATCAATAGATAATTGTTTTTTTAGATAATCAAGAACTTTAAATTGTTCTATGGTATCTACTTGATTTTTTAAAATATTTTCTTTAGTTAATAATTTTATTGCAAACTCCTTTCGTTTCTAATTTACTTTAACAACTTCTTTTTTAGGTACTAATAGTAGAAAATCTTTAGAGACATTTCCTTCAAAATAAGGACTGCCAATTATACCATCTACATAAAAATGACTATGGGCTTTAGCAAAAAAATCATCTACAAATTTACTTGAATATTCATTATTTGTCATTTTTAAAATGGATAAAACATTATAATCTTTTTTCTTGATTTCTAATTCTTCTTCAGTTATTCCATTCAGATATTTAATACCAACAGTATCATTTTTTAGAACAATATATAAGTATTTGATAAATTCTGTACTACTTTTTGTAATAAATTCATCTGTAAATTTTATATATTTAATTTCAATGTTGTAATTATTATTTCTTGTAATTTCTATCCCAGATGTAAGTCTATGAATCATATCTCGTTTGGCTTCTCTTGATAATAAATTGTAGAAAAAAGCGAAGTCCATCTTTTTAACATTTTTGAATACCAGTTTGTTATCTTCCTTTTTACAATCTAATTTTTTTAATAATTCTGTTGTATATTCTTTTGATTCGTTATCCGGATCAAGAGTTATTTTCTTCTTGTTTAATTTCTCAATTTCTTTTTTGATAACATCATTTTTATGGTTAATTGTCTCAACATCTAGGGTAGAACTTAAATATAAATCAACTAGTCTTTTTTCCTGTAATTTTAGTTTTTCAATTGCTTTTTCAATTTCTTTTACATCATTGCTTTTTGTAGCATTGCAAGTAATTATTTCGTTATTCATACCCATCATAAAGATAGTTAATTCTTCTAAAACTTGCCTTAATTTAACTTCTATTTTTTCAGTATTATAATGAAGTCCGAATCCACTGCAATTATGATTTTTACATCTTAAATGATAATAAACTTTTTGTTTTCCATTTGGATATTTAAAAGATTCCGATGAAGCCATTATCTTACCACGTATCGGGCATTTTACTAATCCTGAAAATAAATGAATAAACTCGCCATAGTTTGAATGTTTATTTTTTACTAATACATTTCTTGTAGCATTCCAAGTTGTTTCATCAATAATTGGTTCACAATAGTTTTTAACTCTTAAAATATCTTGTGACTTTCGTTTGTATTTACCATATTCAAACACACCGATATAAATGGAATTTGTTAGTATTTTATAAACTCTGTCGGCTCTCCATTTACCAGTCTTTAAATAAGCATTATCATCTTTCGTAATAGTAGCAATACCTCTAGTAGAATTACCTTCTTGGCATAATTTAAAAATTTCTTTAACCACTTGTGCTTCGATAGGGTCTATTTCTAAATGTCCTGTATCTTTGCTTCTAGTATAGCCATAAGGTGCTTTACTAGGGTGAATATGTTCTAGTGCCATTTCTTCCATTGCTCTTTTAGTTCTTGCTCCAATTTCTTTTCTTTCTCTTTGCCCAAATACTAAATTCATACCAAAAATCATTTCACCATTAGCAGTAGATACGTCATAAGGCTCTAATATTAACTCAATTTTAACATCGTGTTCTTCACAGTAATTGAGTAACCAAAATCCATCATAGTTATTTCTTGTAAGTCTATCTACTTTAATAGCAATTAACTTATCAATCTTTTTAGATTTAATATCTGCGAGTAATCGTTGCATTTCTGGTCGCATTAAATCTTTTCCAGAATGACCTGCGTCATTATAAACATCTACAATACTATAATCGTTTTTCTCACAATATTCCTTAATCATACGAAGTTGTGAATCAATAGAATAACCATTATCTCTTTGGTCGTCTGTACTAACTCTTACATATACTGCACATCTCATAAATAATCATCTCCTCACTTGTTTCCTCACTCAGAAGCCAAAAAGTAGACTTCAATTATGAAAAAAGATAAATTTTTACGCAACTTTACACTTTCTTCAATAGTTTCATCACTAAAAGGAAATTTTACGAAGTCTAATTTGAAAAATTAGTCCTCTCATCTGTTTCCTCACTAAAATGGAAAAAGTAAACCCTAAACTTTAATTTTCTTTAAAATTTGAATAATTTCTGATAATGAATATTTTTGATTATGCTCTTTTATGTAAAATGGCTTGTTAGATATTTCATTAACTTTATATTCTAAAATTGTAAGAGTAGTAGGATATGCAATTAGATACTCTGTAGGTTCTATAACCTATAAATTGGTATGTAATAGATGTTTTATAGAACCTTTCTTAATTTTGTATGTGTAATCTTTAATAACCTCCAAGATTTCAGTATTTGGTTTTAATGTTTCAATAGTTTTAAATTCCAATATCAAAAAAGTTCTCCTTCCTAGAAAGAGGACTTTAAGCCTTTTATATAAAATAAAAACTCACAAACCTTTTACAGTTCGTAAGTTGTTTTCAAATGGAGCGGATGAGGGAAATCGAATCCCCGTCACAGCCTTGGCAAGGGGTTAGTTTATTTGATTATATTTATTGATATATAAAGACTTATATCTTTGTTGTGTGTGATATGCGTGTGTTATGTTATAATTTTTTAATATTTTAAGGCAAATTTTAAAGTTGGGGATAGTACGATTACTTCCAAAAAAAGGTTATATAAAGACTACCTTGTTTAATTCTGAACGTAAAAAGTTTATGTCTAAATGAGTGTATACATCATCAGTTAAATCTTTAACAGCGTGACCCATGATTCTTTTTCTTGCTAAACTGTCTCTTTTGCTAAATTTCCATAGAGTAGAGAAGGCGTGCCTAGTGTCGTAAGGATCATGTTCCATAGCCAACTTACTCATTTCATTATTAAATAATTCATAAAACTTATTTCTTGTTAAAATATCTAACGTTTTATTATTCAGAATGCTTTTGAACACTTCCTTTATATCATTATGAATCGGAATCATTCTATCTTTACCAGCGTCGGTTTTAGATCCTGTAACTATATAATCCTCGTTCGCTTCGGTAATTTTAAATAGCTCATTTGGTCTGATTCCGGTATATACCATAAATAGTATAATATCTACAAAGCTATTTCGATTTTTCCACAATTTTCTAATTTCATCTTTTGTAAAAGGATTGCGTTTATTCGATTTTTCTTCTTTGCTTACAACTAAAAATTTACTAAAATTTGTATTTGTTTTTATTCCCAACATTTTTGCATATTCATAAAGCTGTGTGTATAAATTCCTGATTCTTTTTTGACCATCATGACCTACGCCACAATTATTGATTATATTCTGCATTATATCAAGATTAATTTCTTGAAATTTTCTACTATTTAAAATTAACGTTTTCTTATAAGCATTTGTGTAGTGTTGTAAACCGCTTTTACTAATTCCTGTGCTCTTTTTATATTCTAACCATTTGTTGTAAAGTTCTTTCCAAGTTATTTCGTTTTCTTGTTCTTCATCAGAAGCAAGATATTTATCAAGTTCCTTATTTCCCTTTGCCTCAGAGGAGGCATATCCAAGCACATTTCTAATAGGCTTGCCATCATCAGTCCAACCGACATTAAATCCGTAAATGAATGGTTTTTTTCTGTTCGGATTGTTATCGATTCTATAACAAAATCCTGTTCCATTGCCCCTTCTAGTTTTTTTCATATTCTACCTCCTGTCAATAAAAAAGAGCAGTACTCTTATACTTATTCTATAATTTCTCCTGTTTCTAAATCAAACAGCAATTTATCCTCATATTTATAATTAGTACTATTTAATCTATTATATTTTTTTATTTCTTGCTCTTTAAACTCTAAATTTTTATTAGAATTTAATACGAATTTTAAATTAATTAGTGATTGTTCTAAATAAAATTGATATACTTTAGCACAAGTTATACAATCGTCAAGTGCTCGATGAGACTTAACATTAATACCAAAATACTCTTTTAGTGTTGTTAATTTATAGTTACTAATACAGGATTTCGGGATGACTCTTTTTGCTAGAGTAACTGTGTCAATTACTTTGTTGTTACACATATTTATATTATTCCTAGTACATTCTGCTTGCAACATTTTAATATCATACGAAGCGTTATGAGCTACTAATGTGTAATTTTCAATAAAATTGAAAAAATCGTTTATGCATTCAGTAAATATAGGTTTATTATTTAAATCACCTTGTTTAATACCAGTTAAATTTGTTATAAAATTAGAAATGTTTTCTTGGGGATTTATTAGTATTGAAAATTCATCAATCTTCTGATTATTTTTATATTTAATAGCTGATATTTCTATTATTTTATCAAAACTGGGGTCTAACCCTGTTGTTTCTGTATCAAAAACTACATAATCCTTTGTTATCTTGTTTGTTTTTCTTTCATTATATGAATTATAATAATGTTGATAATCCACATAACCTTTTTCATATATGCTACGAACCTTATAGTCATAATGATTATTTGACCACAAGCTATTTGAAACTGCATTGTCATTTACTATTTTTTGTAAATCTTCTAAATAAATATGATCGGTAGGTATCTCCCCACCACGATATGAATTTATTATTTTTATACAGTTTGTACAAATTATATATCCACTAAAATTAGCGTTACTTTTGTTAGCTGTCGTTAATTTTTTATTACAAACAGGGCAGTTATTATGATTTAATTTTTGGTGCATTTGTGTATTGCATAATGGTTTATTATAATTATAATTATTATTATTATTATTATTATTATTATTATTATTAGTGGTATTTGTATTTTCCCCCGTACAAGCAATCCTAATAATATCAATAAACCATCCTATGCCAAAAATTCCTCCTGTAAGTAGATAAAAAATGCCCATACCGACTTTTTTATTTATAAAATAATGTAATCCAAACCATCCTCCAAAAACACAGCAAAGCATACTATCTTTATTTTTCATTTTTTTACCTCTACTTCTATATATTTGTATATAAAAAGCACCTATACTAGCATACTTTTAACCAAAATTAATTATTTAATAAAAACTCTACATACTTATCAGCTTCATCTTCTAGATTTTCTTTTTTATATTCAAAAATGAATTCATCTAGATGATGTAGCTCAAAGTGTGCAAATTCATGCAATAAGGTTATTTTAGCCTCTTCATAAGGTAATTCTTTGTTAATTGCTATCAAAGTTTCCTCTCTACGTTTGAAGATCAACCCATGCAAATAAAATGGCATTTTAACTAATCTTATATTAATATTATTTAACGATGTATATTCTTCTTGTGTAATTTCTCCTTTTAAAAGCGACGATAACATATAAACACCTCCTACGTAGAGGTACTGCTTAATCCTCTTTATTTATTATCTACTTCTTCAATAAATGAATTAATAATGTTCAGAACTATTTGTTTATCTTTATCGTTTTTTAATTCGCTAGTTTTCTTATAAAGAATTTTCATCATCGGGTCTTGTAAGTTAGTTGATAATTTTCTTAAAAGTTCTTTGTTTTCTTCCATGTTGTGTACAGTTTCGTCATTAAGTTCATTTCCAAGCAAATAGTCAATAGATACATTAAATTTGTTTGCAATCTTTTTTAATGTTTCGTGGTCTGGTTGTGTAGTGTTGTTGCACCATTTATTTACAGCTTGAGACGATACCCCTAATTCGATAGCAAGACTTGATTGAGAAATATCGTTATCATCTAATAGAGCTTGCAGTTTATCCCCGAACATTTTTACACCTCACTTTCTATTACTATACAACAAAAAGTTGATTTTTTTATAAAAATATCTAAAAACTATAAAAAAGTATTGACATCAACTTTAAGTTACAGTATAATGAATTTGTAATCAAAAAGATTACATAGTTGTATAAAAAAAAGAAATCAAGCCACGTCTGGTAAACTAACTTGATTTCAATAGACAAATCGTAAGGTTGTTAGTCAGACAAATCCTTACAATTAAGTTTTTTTACTTATAGGTTGCAGAATAGCTAAATTTTAGAGTAGTAATACAGTTTGGTAACATAGTCTCCATCTACACGTACTATCCGAAATAAAGTTATTCCTACATTGACTAGATGTAGTCTTAGCCCACTGTTCCTTAATGGTTTAACTTCTAACCACTGTTTTATTTCAGCCCTTTGAGCGAACAGATACAATAATTAAATTCTATTAAATAGGGTGACGGGTCCTATATCCGTTTTACGTCGATAATTTAGTTATTGCAATAAGCACAGGGCAAAGTCAAAAGTTTTGTCAAAAGACATCATCCTTCCTTTGCCTTAAAAGGCACCTATATTATACAACAATTAGTTTACAAAATCAAGGAGGTGAGTAAGTGAAATCAAGAAAATGGCTTGTAGAGAGAAGAGAAGAGAAAGGTTATTCTCAGTCATCACTTGCAAAGGAGTTAAAGATAACATCACAAGCCTATAACTATATCGAAAACAATCAACGAAATCCAAGTGTTGAACTCGCTAAAAAAATAGCAGATATTTTAAATTTTAGTTGGACAAAGTTCTATGAGTAAAAGGAGAATAAGATGTTGGAAGAAATAATAGACAAAGATGAAAAAGTAAGTATTTCTGTTACACCATTAGGACAAATAATGTGTGAAATATTGAAAGTTAGAGATTTAATTACATTTTTTGGAATAATAAACATTATTTTGATAATAAGTTGTTTATTAATAATGTTAATAAAGTAGTTACGATTGAAACTATAATAGGACAAAAAATACTACGAACGAATTCTTTAATTCCATTGATTATTTTAAAAATATATTTATCTCTAAAATAATTTTTGCCAATAGTGGTCGGATAGAACGAAACAGATGATGACATAATTGTATTTGAAACAAAATATGGTCTAGTGTTATTAACAATTTTATTTTCAGATATTAACTGTTTTATAGAACTTTCTATTGTTTTACGATCGTATGGTATGGATTTATATAATTTGTCATTGGCTAATGGGTTATTTTCAGAGGAATTTTTATTTAAATACTTTAAAATCTTTTCAGAATATTTATCCAATATAAACACAGCCTTTCAAAAAAAAT